>CALEZE010000172.1 GCA_937928235.1 uncultured bacterium
GTATAGTGAAGTACCGCCAGTTTTTTCTATGTGCGCGCTAATTAAACTGGGCAACTCCGCTCTCGACATTGGGGAATTATAACAGAACAACATGCGAAGACTATATCAATATGTGTCGTGGGTCGCCTGCCGTATGAAATATGGAACTGGTATGGTAAAAAAGAAAATAGGATTGAGGCGTTAAAAATAAGTGCCGCTCTCTCTAAGTGTCTTGGCTCTTCTTCTGAGACTTAGTGGTAATAGTGTGTTTGGCATTAATAAAGTTAGCCTCAAGTGAGGCAACTATCTCGTTTGGTTTAATGTTTTTCCAGTCAAACCTTAACTGTTCTTTGTCCAAATCTAGAAACGCATGTGTTTTTTTTGAGTTCTGCTTCTCTCCAACCAAAACAGATACTACTTTTCTTCCATCCGAAGTGTAACCAAGCCTAGCTCTTACCCAATTTTCTTCATCGCTATCTTCGGACGTCAACGGTTGTCTTAAACTATCAATTGGTATAAAGGGAAGTTTTTTATCCAACTCTGCCTGTATTGCAGTAAATGCTTTTGTTTTTAAGGAAGTAGCGGTATCTTCGTCAAAATCGTACTTAGCACCGCAGAGTGGACAATTTGCGGTTTTTTCGGGCTCGCTTAAGGCCAACATACCAAAACAGGCTGAGTCTTTGCAATAAGGGCCGTAAGTTCTAAAAATTTTTTGGGTCGTCGGGTCATGGCGGCTTTGGGTTAAAACAACCTTCCAGTTAACTCCCCCAAATGGGAAAGTTTTAGTGTTTGTGCTTGTACTGTTGTCCATTGATGTAAATCGAACTATTGAAAAACCCTTAAATAAGAGGTAATTTGTGCTAATTCTGCACAAAAATAGATTGGGGGTGGCTGACCGGTCTTGAACCGGCGACCTTCCCCTCCACAGGGGGACGCTCTACCAACTGAGCTACAGCCACCATATCTATGGTGAGATGCTATCGAAACATTGTTTCGTTACAGCCACCATGTAGGTGCTTACTTATCCGGAGGGATGTCTCCGCGTGCCTCTTCGTCTCTTTCTATTTGCTCTGCAATATTTACCTCTTCTGTTTCGCCTTCTTTGTCGTAAAGACCAACTTCGTCAGTCATTTCATCCACATTGTCGTCGGAATCTAAGCCTGCCTCAGACCCACTCACACCAGATTCTCCCTCTTCTTCGGGAGTTTCAATTTCTTGTTCTTCCTCGTCTTCGGGAAGAACAACATCATGAGCTTGTTTTATATCGTCGTTTGTTGACATTGTCGGGAGCGGGTAGGGGGAATCGAACCCCCATCAAAAGCTTGGAAAGCTCCTATTCTGCCATTGAACCATACCCGCTTGTGACTGATTATACCAAACTTATCCGCGTTCAAGAAAATCACCTGGGTCTCTGTCTGGAGGAAGTAGGCCTAACGACCTTTCATTTGCTGCCTGATGAGGCCTAACCTTAACACCTTCGTTGTCTAGTGTGTTTATGTACTTTCTGGCCTCCTGGTTGCCTCCAAGAGCAATTTTAGACAACTCTTCTAGTGCTGCCGCAGAGTTTAAACCTCCTTGGTCTATCACCGCTCTTAAAGCGACCAAGTTAGAGTTATTTTTTTCTTTCATAGTGAGAATACTACCACACTTTTGTCGGGGTGGACGGACTCGTGTGCAAAATAATTCACATTACTCGGCACTCATCGATCCGAACAACCCGGCGAATGACAATGAGTCGGGGTGGACGGACTCGAACCGTCGACCTCACGCTCCCAAAGCGCGCACTCTACCAACTGAGCTACACCCCGTAGCATAGCGAAGGGTTTAGCTTTGTGGACAAACTATGTTTGTCTTCTGAGCTACACCCCGAAATTGTTATATATAAGTGCCGAGGGCGGGACTCGAACCCGCACGGTCCAAATAGACCACAAGATTTTAAGTCTTGCGCGTATACCATTCCGCCACCTCGGCTTACATTTTTAATATTTCAAAGTAACAACTGTTGTCCTGTGGGCAAACAAGATTTGTCGCAGGCTCTTACTTGCAGTACAAGTCTTGTGTTTATACCTTTCCGCTACCTCGGTATATGAGTAACGGGAGGCTATATTATACAACAGAACAATTGACAACTCGAAACTAATTAGCTTAATCTAGATTAGTTAGGGGGTGACTAGATTTGAATAAATACCTTCCATTTATTGTCTTCTGGGTTATTAACTCTGTAGTTCTATACTTGGCTAACATGTTTTACCCTGCCTCTTATGTTCTCGGAAGTGGTTCTCTAAACATTTGGCAGGCAGCCATCTTTGCAGGCTTTGCATGGACTCTGCTTATCTACAACGCCATGCCCGTAGCAAAAAGCATGGGTATAAAAGAAGACGATAAAATGCTAATGCCTATTTTTTACCTGGTAGCAAACTTTATTGTTTTGTGGGTTCTTGCTAGGTTCTCTGCCATATTTGGTTTCGGAGTCCTTTCTTATATTTGGGTAGCCTATCTGGCAATTGTTGCCAACATACTCCAATACGCAGGTTGGGCAATGAGCGCACCCAAAAAGTAAAGTTACTCTAAAGCCTTAACGAAACCCATAAAAATAGGGTGAGGTGTGAGTGGGCGACTCATATATTCAGGGTGGAATTGTGTTGCCACAAAGAATGGGTGATCCTTTATTTCTATTGCTTCAACTAGCTTGCCGTTAGGAGAAATACCAGAAATAACAAAGCCGGCTTTTTCGAATTGATCCATATATTTACTGTTAAATTCGTATCTGTGTCTGTGCCTTTCGTGGATTACAAGCTTGTTTTTGGGAAGTTTTACTTTTTCATCTTTGAAAAGAGGGTTTTTCTCGTACCAAGGAGACCGTTTTTTGGAACCGTACTTTTTGTAAAGAGCTTCGAGTTTTGTTCCTTTGTTAACAATGCAAGGCCATGCTCCTAAACGAATCGTGCCGCCGTAAAGTCTTTTTTCCAAAAACTCTTTTTGCTCTTCTATTACATGAATGACTGGGTATTTTGTTTTTGGATTAGCCTCAGTGGTATTTGCATTTTTCATTCCAAGCACATTCCTTGCAAACTCAATAGTTGCCATCTGCATTCCAAAACAAAGACCCAAGTATGGCTTTCCATTCTCCCTTGCGTATCTAGCAGCTTTGATTTTGCCTTCAACTCCTCTTTTACCCCAACCTTGAGGAACTATAATGCCATCCATCTCTCCCAAAACTTCTGCCACTTTTTCCTCTGATAGAGCTTCCAAGTCTTCAGAATTTATCCAAACTATTTCGGTATCTACTCCGAATTCTGCTCCTGCATGTTTTAAAGATTCGATAACACAAACATAGGAATCTTCCAATGTGTAGTCTCCAGTTTTCTGGTACTTCCCAACCATTGCCACTTTCTTCTTGGTATTTGCTTTTTGCGCTTTTTCAACCATTCCCGTCCAGGTTTTAAGATCCTTACCTTTGTCTTTAAGCTCCAACTTTTTGATAATCTTTTCAGCCAATTTTTGTTTTTGAAGAACAAAGGGAACCTCGTACACACTTTCCATATCTGGATTAGAAATAACATCATCAACTTCAAGACCTGCAGCAAATGCCACTTTCTCTTTTCTTTTTCTATCTACGGATTTCTGTGCCCTAGCAATAACAAAGTCTGGAGTTATGCCAAGGGAATTAAGCACATTGATTGACTGCTGCATTGGTTTACTTTTAAGTTCTCCAACCGAAGAGGGGACGGGAAGGTACCCCACATGTACCAAACACACATCTTTTGGCTTTTTGGCCCGCAATCTTCTGGCCGCTTCAAAAAAGAGAAGTCCTTCGTATTCGCCCACAGTTCCACCAACTTCCACCACAACCACATCTGCTTTCGCAGCTTTTCCAGCTTTGTACCATCTATCAATAATTTCTGGCGGAATGTGGTGATAAGGCTCAACGCAAACACCACCATAATCAAGGGCGCGCTCTTTGTCTAAAACATACTTGTAGATTTGACCGTTAGTTAAGTAATTTGCCCTTGTGAGGGTAACATCCATAAATCTTTCGTAATGGCCAAGGTCCTGGTCTGTTTCCAAACCATCATGGGTAACAAAAACTTCGCCATGTTCCACGGGGTTCATGGTACCAGCATCTATGTTTAGGTACATATCACACTTCATGGCGGTTGTTTTAATGCCACGAGATTTAAGAAGAAGCCCAATGGATGCAGCAGTTATGCCTTTTCCAAGACCAGATAAAACACCACCAGAAACAATTACAAATTTCATATTAATTACCAGGCAGGAGAGGCCTGATATTTCCAGCGGCCCTTTTCACGATACCACATTGCAAGCCACTTTTGTCAAGAAGATTGTGCCCTCGGAGGGATTGCTCGATTTAACTCGCTCACATTCGCTTTGCGAAAGTGGCGACAACCGTCAGGTTGGTTATTAGTGCCCCAACAACGGTTTCGGCAATTTTGTGCGCCCAGAGGGAGTCGAACCCCCACCAGATGGTCCGAAGCCACCTACTCTATCCATTAAGCTATGGGCGCTTGTCTAATGAGCGACCACAAGATTTTCTTATGGGCGCTTAAAGCTGCCTTCAAAATTGCGCGCCTTTGGCGTCGCAGACCGTTGTGATATCCATTTCACCACGAGGGCAACGAGGAAATTATATCGTATTTTCGGTATACTTTCAGCATGGCGAAGCTAAATAAGAACGAGGTTGTGCATATGCAAATAAAGCGAATTGAAAAAGAAATTCGCGATACGCCTTATCACAAAGGAACAGAGCACCACATAGGGAGACTCAGGGCCAAACTTTCAAAACTAAAAGACAATCTTTTGACCTCTTCCAGTGGAAAAGGTGGGGGAGGGGGCTATGCCGTTAAAAAACAAGGGGATGCGACTATCGTTTTAGTTGGCCCTCCTTCTGCAGGCAAATCCACTCTTTTGAACAAACTTACAAACGCCCAAAGCAAAGTTGCCCCATATGCCTTTACCACGGTGTCAGTTATCCCAGGGATGATGGAATATAAAAATGCCTTTATTCAGATATTGGATGTTCCTGGATTAATTGAAGGTGCGGAAGAAGGAAAAGGGCGCGGCAAAGAGGTTATTTCAGTTGTTAGAGCTTCCGATCTTATTGTTTTAATGACGGACAGAGAAATATATAGAGTATTGAAAAATAGCGAGGAGTCTTTGTATAGAAATGGAATTCGAATTAACCAACTTCCCCCAAAAGTCTCAATTGAAAAGAAACTAAAAGGCGGAGTACTTGTCCACACAAATATAAAACAGGATTTAGACAAAGAGACAATTAAGGATGTAGCTAATGAAATGGGTATTAAAAATGCAGAAATAAATATTCGAGAGAAGCTTTCAATGGACACTCTTATAGATGCTTTTAATACAAACAGGGTATATATTCCCGGTTTAAAAGTGGTTAACAAAGTCGACAAAGGAAAAGTTAAAGAAAAAGATGCCATTGCGATAAGCGCGGAAATGGATATTGGCCTGGAAGACTTTAAGGAAGCAATTTGGGAAAAGCTTGGTTTTGTTCGTGTTTACTTAGTAAAACCAGACGCTGAACCCAGTATGGATGAGCCAATAGTGATGCATGTTGGCGACACTCTTTCTGATGTAGCGGA
>CALEZE010000173.1 GCA_937928235.1 uncultured bacterium
CCTGATTAGTCAATTCTCTCATAGTATGTGTGGTTAAGTGAGAGGGTTATCCGTGACCAATCCCACCAGCTACACCGGTCTATCACCGGCCATGGACTCGTTATGAGTCCCCGAACTATCTTCTCAGACGACCCTTGGCCTCTGCTATGACTGAAGATTTGCTCTGCTTGCTTGTCGATCACATGCCCCATTTTACCCCACTCTAACCAGCCGTCAATCATCTCCCATTGTCACAATTCCAATCCGTAATTTAGTGCTGACAAAAGTGTGACACACCTCCTGTTGCGAACTACTAATAGCGCGAACGAATATCAAAACAGCGAACGAACGAACGCAGTGAAGTGAGTGAGCAACAGGAAAGCTGAAGAGTCCTCCCGCTCGTATGGCTTGCGGGTCTCATCTTCAGCCATTTACTCCTTAACCATAAAGGCCAAGACCTCTCAAAGGTACATGCTCTAAAATGAGCAGTAAAGAAATCCTTTACTGCTGGTGGCCGATCCCCATCAACTTGGCGAGCTTGATGATGTCTGCCCTTGTCATTGAAGTTTCCTCGGTGGCTCCAGGCTCTTTAGAGAAGTAAGCGTGGTAATCAGGAGCATGCCTTGTTAGATATAAGCGGAGTGCATGGTGGATTAAGCTGGTTCTGTTGCGTCCTTCAAGTTGGGCCTGCTCGTCAACAAGGGCAAGGAATTCAGGCTGGAAATAAAGCCCAACCTGTCGGGTTGACCTTTTTCCTCTGTAGCCGTTGTTGCCGCCTCTTGACATAAGCAATGAAAGTTCTGCAGTGCGCCATTAATTCTTCCATTTTGTCTGACCGTCGTAAAGCCTTTTTGGTGGGGGCCTGGATCCAATGTCCCTCGCGCCTCCTGTGAGCGGCAGACATTGTGCAAAACATGTGTAAAACTTATGCGAATTGTGGGACAGGCATAGGTTTGACCCACTCTAATCTGTTAATCATCCACCACAATATATGTTGTGCGGGATAAAGAGTGTACGCTCACCATGGTACACCTTGTTTTTTTGTTTTTTAGACATAGGTGGGGGCATGGGGTGCCTATGTGTGGCAGATAATGGCTACAGCTAGCCACATAAGCCCCCCCCGGGGGGGGTGCCGGGTCGCCCGCGCGTGCACATATATATATGGTCCCCACACAAAATGTCAGAAATTGGTTGTCTGCCAGAATGGCGAGTGGTAATATGTGGCAGTAAGTGTAGGCTGCATAAGGCCAAAAAATGACGCACAAGATCTCTGGGTTTGATCGCTTTGGAGATTTTGTGTATTTTTTTTGTGTCCCCGTTTTGTTTTGTTCTTTTACAATTAGTAGTTATGTCAATTGCAGATGAATTTAATGCGGCATCTGGGCGAGCTCCAGTGCCGGGGTCACTTTCGGTAAAGTGGTTTATCAACGCAGCTTTTTGCGTGTTGAAGAAGAAGCTTTTAGGTCGTGTTCTGAGGATTGTTGCCGCACAGATTTTTGAGGCGCAGCAGAGGCAGGCTCAGTCGGCGTGGAAACACAGGTCGAACCGCC
>CALEZE010000174.1 GCA_937928235.1 uncultured bacterium
TAACAAGAAATCTACACTTAGAGACATTTCTTCCTCCATTTATTCGTTTTAGTCGCAGAGTAAGTAGGACAGTAGATATAAGAGTTTATACCCACCGTCCTACCTACTCCAAGAGGAAATCATCACTCTTTTAAAGGTACTTTGCTTAAAAAGCTCGCAATCGAGCCTACAAGCAACCTGTAATATAGCAAAAAGTAAGCAAGAAGTCAATATTATGGGATTGTCACAGGTCAACCTTTGAACCCATGGTTTTAATCGCCTATACTGGCTATATGCTTAAAAAGCTATTGATTACGATATTTACTTCTATTTTGCTTACTTTCCTTCATGTTTCACCCGCCAAAGCCTCAGAAGAGTTTCAGATTGATGCTAGTGTCACCTACGAAGTTCAGGAAACAGGCATTACGCATGTTACCCACGAAATTACTCTCACCAACCTTTTTTCTAAGTTGTACGCAACTAGCTACACACTTAATTTAAGCAATATTGAGCCAGAGAATGTATCGGTAACTGAGAATGGATCTAAGTTACCAGCATCTGTCGTCAACAATAACGGCACCACATCTATTCGTGTGGTTTTTGAAGAGGGTGTGGTTGGTCTTGATGAGTCTCGCACATTTTCTGTAGAGTTTGACGAAAGCTCTTTTGCAACAAGAACAGGTGAGGTTTGGGAAATAGCTGTTCCGAGGCTCTCAAACCCGGAGTCTTTCGACAGATACAACACCCGCTTGCTGGTTCCTGCAAGGCTCGGTCAAGAAGCATACATTTCCCCAACACCCACAATTAACACCTCAACCCAGAACCACCTGGTCTATACATTCACAAAAGAGCAAGTTGCCGCAAGCGGAATTTCTGCTGGCTTTGGAGACTTTCAGGTTTTTTCTTTTACACTTAACTACCACTTAGAAAACCCGCTAAGTAGGAGCGCAGAAGTTGAGATTGCGCTCCCTCCCGATACTTCCTTTCAAAAAGTTTATTATCAACGCATAGAACCTGCCCCCAAGGAGGTTGTTTTGGATGCAGACGGAAACTGGCTAGCAACTTACGAGTTAGAGAAAAGAGAGAGGGTGGATGTTGTGGCATCTGGTTCTGTCCAGATATTTTCTAAACCCCGTCAGTTATATACACCTTCGGACGAAAACTTAGAAAACAATCTCAAGTCCACAGAATATTGGCAAGTAGACGACCCCGCTATTGTTAACTTAGCAAGACAACTCAAAACACCTAGGGCTATATATGATTATGTTAGTTCCACGCTTACTTACAACTACGACAGAGTTGAGCCAAATGTTGACAGGCTCGGTGCAAAAGGAGCTTTGCAAAGTCCATCAATTGCAATTTGTATGGAGTACACAGACTTGTTTGTGGCTCTCGCCAGAGCGGCGGGAATTCCCGCCAGGGAGGTAAATGGATATGCATATACTGAAAATCCCGAAATCCAGCCGCTTTCTTTGGTTGCAGATGTACTTCACTCATGGCCGGAATATTGGGATGAGGACCGTGGGGTTTGGATCCCAGTGGACCCAACCTGGGCTTCAACAACAGGGGGTGTGGACTTTTTCAACAAACTGGATTTAAGACACTTTGCATTTGTTCTGCACGGCGAAAGCGCTACAAAACCTTTTCCTCCAGGTTCATACAAACTTGGCCCAAATCCCCAAAAGGATGTGTTTGTTAGCTTTGGTCAGCTTCCGGAAGAGAAACAAAGTATTCCAAATGTAGTAGCAAGCACAAAAAACAGTTTCCCATTTACTAGCTCTAAGATAGAAGTTTCTATTGAAAACCCCGGACCCGTTGCTCTTTACAACATAGAACCTGAAATATACTTCGAAGACGATCTTGCAAATAAGGCTAATATCAATCACTTGCTGCCTTATTCAACAGAAACAGTAGAAGTCGCAGTTCCTTTTAGTTTCTTGGGTATTAAAACTCCGGATTCTGTAAAAGTGCTGGTGGCTGGAGAAAGCGTTACTGTTCCTACTTTTAAGTCCCAAGTTATAATCTATAATCTCTTGGCTCTTTTTGTATTACTTGGATTGGTTGTAATAATGTTTTATTTAAGAGTTAAGAAAGTAAATTTGAGAAGTATTTTGAGAAGGAAAAATGAAGAACCTGAAACTCAGAACGAAATCCAAAGCGGAAGTTAAAAAAACCCCAGAATCCCCAGGGGTGTACTTATTTTTTGGTAGAGACAAGGAAGTACTTTATATCGGTAAGGCAAATAATTTGAAGGCCAGGCTTTCCAGTTATTTTGGACAAGATCTTGCACCAAAAACTGAAAAAATGATATCAGAGTCGACGCACTTTGCGATTATTGAAG
>CALEZE010000175.1 GCA_937928235.1 uncultured bacterium
GTCAGGATAAAAATAGTGTGTTCTATCAAACTTAGAGGTGGTATTTATCTTGCAACCCGTGGCCACACCAGGCATCAAGGTTCTGTTTATTGCCTCTTCATTTGCAAAAGGCAAGGCACCGGGTAGCCCCAAGCAAACAGGGCAAGTTTGTGTGTTTGGTTTCTTGCCAAAGTGATCGGCTAGGCATTCACAAAACATTTTGCTTTCTGTCGTCAGTTCAATGTGTACCTCCAAACCTATTGCAGTTCTGTAATTATTTGTCATTTGCGTGCTCCTTTTCTAAAAACTTTTGACCAAATCTTTTAAAAAGTATCATTGAAACAAAGGCAAATGCCGTAAGAAGAAGAATTCTTATACCAAAAAGTTCGCTAATGGAACCTGAAAAAATAGTTGGAAAAACAGTGGCGATTGTCGCCAAAAACCAGAAATTGCCAAACACCCTGCCTCTTAATCCGCCAGGCGTTTTTTCCTGAATGAAAGTTTGCGACGGTATCATTATTCCCATAAAAGCAAGGCCCGCTCCTGCGATAAGTAGCCCGGAAACCCCTATCCTTAAGCCAAAAGCGCTAATTGTTGGTACCACAAACGCAAACATTAAAACAACGGCCGTTAAAGCCGCCAAGCTTCCCTCAATCACACCTTTCTTTCTTCTCCCGGCGTTAAGCAGCCTAGGTATAACAAATGCCCCAGTTAGGGTGCCCAAGCCAACAGGTACAACAACCAAAAGCCCTGTTGCATCAACCCTAATTCCCAGAAGGTCAGTCGCCACCAAAGGAACATTAACCACAAGCATTGCAATGGCAACTTGCAACCCCATCAAAAGAAGGAAAGGTGCAAGAATGGAATAATGATCCTTTAAAAACTGGTAACCTTCCACTATCCTTTCAAAAAACTTCTCAAAAGCCTTTTCAAAACTCTTTGGAACAATTTCTCTAGATTTCATGTCGGGCAACATACTAACGGCAAGGAAGGCGCCGAAAAGTAAAATAGATGACAGAAAGAGTGACTGGTCAAACCCAATAGTTCTACTTAAAACTCCCGCTAGTCCAAAACCTAAAACAATAGCTGCCTGCTGTGTTGCAAAGAAAACACCATTGGCTAGAGGCAAATTTGGCTTCGAGACAACCGAAGGTAGGGATGCTTGTTCAGCCGGAACATAGAATTGATTAAAAAAGGAGTAAATTATCGCGATTCCGTAGAGAAGGAAAATGCTTTCGTGATGGCTCAGTGCATAAACAAATATCACTAGAGATTGCGCCAAATTAGTTATCATCAGGGTTTTCTTTCTGTCCACCATATCAACAGATGCTGCCGCAAAAGGGCCAACAAGAATCGCCGGTAGTGCATAAGCTACCCACAAAAGTGAGGTAGCAATTGTCGAGCCAGTTTCTTGGAACAGCCTCAAAAGAAGCAGGAAATTCATAATATTTATGGTCATCTGTGAAAGCATTTGTGAAGACCACAAGGAGACAAAGTTGTTGTTTTTTAGTAAGTTTCTGTAATCCTTCATTTGGCTATCCCCGGTTTATAATTCGTCCATTCTTGATACTTCTCTCCTAGGTCAAATAAGGTATTTTCACCAAATCTTGGGGCTAACAACTGGAAACCTAGCGGCAAACCTTTTTTGCTAAATCCGCTTGGAACCGAAAGCCCAGGAATCCCTGCAACATTAGCAGCAACTGTCAAAACATCGGCCAAATACATTTGCAGTGGATCATCCGCCTTTTCTCCAAACTTAAAAGGTGGAGTAGGAGAAACGGGTGTAATTAGTGCATCCACTTCTTCAAAAGCCTTATCAAAATCTTCTGTTACTTTTGTCCTAACCTTCATTGCTTTTAAGTAGTAGGCATCGTAATACCCGCTTGAAAGAGCATATGTCCCTAGCATTATTCTTCTTTTGGCTTCGTCTCCAAAGGATTCTCTGCCATTTCCAAATCTAACGCCGTCATACCTTCCTAAGTTAGAGGACACCTCAGCAGGCTGAATAATGTAGTAAACAGAGATTGCGTATTTGGTGTGAGGAAGGCTCACTTCCTTAATTTCAACACCTTCCTTCTCAAATGTTTTTATTACCCTTTCAACCTCCTCTTTTACTTCTTTGTCCAAACCCTCACCAAAATATTCCTTCGGGATACCTAGGCTTATTTTTTTGTTAACCTTAATGGGTTTGTATTTAGCGAGAGTACTGTCTTTTCCGTCTTCTCCTTTGGTTATGTCAAAGACCAATCTTGCATCTTCCACAGTTCTTGTGAAATGACCCACGGTATCTAGAGATGACGCCATTGCTATTACACCATATCTAGAAACTGCACCATAAGTCGGCTTAAAACCAACAACTCCGCAAAAATTTGCTGGTTGCCTTATTGACCCCCCGGTGTCCGTGCCAGTTGTGACAGTTGCTAGCCCAGCAGCAAGAGAAGTCGCAGAACCACTAGAAGACCCTCCTGGTACATACTCTTCATTCCACGGGTTCTTTGTTGGCCCGAAGTCAGAATTTTCTCCGCTTGCTCCATGCGCCCAAGCATCACAATTTAATTTGCCAAGGAGTATCCCTCCAGCGTTGTCCAATTTTTCAACAACGGTCGAGGAGTATTGTGGGACATACGACTCCAGCACCTTTGAAGAAGCAGTAGTCCTTATCCCTTTTGTTAAGAAAAGGTCTTTATGGGCCAAAGGGATTCCCAGTAGTGGTTTGGTTTTGAATGCTTCCTTCCCCTCGTTTTTTAAAAGCTCATCGGCTCTTGCAGCAGATTCAAATGCTTTTTCATCAGTTACCGTCAAAAAAGCATTCAAGCTCTTTTTTGCATCGATTCGTTTAAGATGCGCTCCTGTTAGTTCGGCAACGCTTAATTTTTTTGAAAGAAGTGCCTCTCGTGTCTCTTTAATGGTTAAAGGTAAAGTGTCACTCATCATCAACCAACCTATCTACTACAAAATAACCATTATGAACATTGCTTCCACCTGACAAAGCTTCTTCCTGGGTTAAGTGGGGCTCTCCCTTTGCGGCGTCAGTACGAGTCACATTTTTGAGTCCAGTAGTCTGGCTCGTTTCTTTAGTGTCACCTGTATCAACTTCATTTAACTCTTCTACGAAGGAGACTACTGAAGAAAGTTGGTCTCTAAATTTTTCCACCTCTTTTTCAGAAAGATTAATTTTTGCAAGTGCTGCTACCTTCTTAACATCATCTGAAGTTAGTTTCCCCATTTGCTTATATTACAACGAGTGTGTTACACCGACAAGGTGGCTACAAGCTCGTTGCAAGGTTCT
>CALEZE010000176.1 GCA_937928235.1 uncultured bacterium
CTTCGGAATTAGCTTCACTTAAGGGGTTTGTGCCCAAACCAAGAGGGCAAAGAGACTAGTTTCTGCCTTGTTGACTATTTAAACTTCACTCGATATAATGCTAAAGCCTTAAGGCAGTTACTTGATGGAAAACTTGAAATCATACCTAAAACAACCGCGGGTGGTCCTGTTGGACAAATAGCGGAAAGGTAGTTTTCTTTATGGTGACCGGCCTTATTGGCCGGTTTTTTGATTTGATGGACTTTGAAAAGTGAGGGTTTAGAGCTTGGGCCCGTAGCTCAGTTGGCTAGAGCGCATCATTTGCAATGATGAGGCCAGCGGTTCGAACCCGCTCGGGTCCACAGGACCCAAAGGTTGTGGGAGAAATAACCAATTTCGCAAGACGAAATTGCCGAGTCCCACTGGGTCCACAAAATTTTTAAGGCCAGCGGAAAATAACCGTTTTTCAGCAAAAAAGCGTCGAACCCGCTCGGGTCCACAAAAGAAAAACCGATTAACTTTGAAATTAACAATTTTTGGCCCCTTTTGGCTTTGCCAAACAGGTGGCGAGATAGAGTACTTGTACTTTGACATTTATTAAGAATTCGATTATTGGAATATTTAGTTCTGACAAACTTCTTTAGAAGTTTGATTACCAGAACATTTATATTCTGTAATCTGAAGGGAAAAGCCGCGTTGGATACCGTCCTGGTGTCCAACACAAAATAAAAAGTCTTGCTAACGCATACAGTGGATGCCTTGGCGCAAGATTACCGAAGAAGGACGCGCATGGCTGCGATAATCGTCGGGGAGCTGCCACGAAGCTTCGATCCGGCGGTGTCCGAATAGGGAAACCTGGCTGTTTTTATAGACAGTCGCTTTGTAGAGAAACTTTCAACTTCGGTTGAAACATATCTACAAATGCGGGAACCACCTGAACTGAAACATCTTAGTAGGGTGAGGAAGAGAAATCAAAGAGATTGCCTTAGTAGCGGTGAGCGAAACGGCAAAAGCCCAAACGTTAACCATGCTTGCATGGACAAGGGGTTGCGGGACCCAAATATGGGACTTTGTAAAGTAGTGGAACGGTACGGAATTGCCGACCAAAGAAAGTGAAAGTCTTGTACACGAAACTTCTACAAAGCTCTATGGGTATCCCGAGTACCATGGTCTAGTATTCCGTGGGAATCTGGGGGAACCATCCTCCAAGGCTAAATATATCTTGCGACCGATAGTGAACAAGTACCGTGAGGGAAAGGCGAAAAGAAGGGCGGGACGCCCAGTGAAATAGAACCTGAAACTGTTTGCGGACAAACCGACAGAGCCAACTTGTTTGGTGATGTCGTGCCTATTGAAGAATGAACCGGCGAGTTGTCGTATGGCGCTTAAGGCCTAACTTGTTAATCAAGGGAAGCTCAGTGAAAGCGAGGATGAATAGTCCGATTTGTGCCATATGTCAGACCCGAAACCAGGTGATCTATCCATGAGCAGGGTGAACCTTTTGGAAACTTAAGGGGAGGCCCGAACCGGTGTAAGTTGCAATTTGCTCGGATGACTTGTGGATAGCGGTAATATGCTAAACGAACCTGGAGATAGCTGGTTCTCCCCGAGAGATGTTTTGGCATCACGCCCGTAAATAAATATATTGGGGGTAGAGCTACTGAATGGGGCACCGAGGGCAACTGAGGTGTCTCAACCAAACTCCGAATACCAATATAGTAGGCGGGTAGGCAGTCCTAAGGGGCTAAGCTCTTAGGACGAGAGGGAAACAACCCAGACTCTCGGCTAAGGTCTCTAAATCTTGACTAAGTTTAAAAGGAAGTTTTTTTCCATAGACAGCCAGGAGGTTGGCTTAGAAGCAGCCATCCTTTAAAGAAAGCGTAACAGCTCACTGGTCGATTGGACGAAAGCGCCGAAAATGTATCGAGGATAAGTCAAGTACCGAAGCTGGAGATGGTCTTTATGACCGTGGTAGGGGAGCGTTCCATTTGCATTGAAGCTACATCGTAAGGTGTGGTGGAGCGTATGGAAGTGAGAATGCCGGTATGAGTAGCGAGCTACACTAGTGAGAATCTAGTGCATCGAAAGCCCAAGGTTTCCGTCGGAAGGTTCGTCCGCGACGGGTTAGTCGGCTCCTAAGGTGAGGCCAAACAGGCGTAACCGATGGACAAGTGGTCAAAATTCCACTACTTGTTTTGAATCATTTGAGCTGGGGATTGACTGGGTCGGATGTCTGGAGCTTCGAGACAAATCGAAGTGTAAACTGTTAGATAGAGAAGATTGGAAAATCCGTCTTTTTGTTTAATTGAGCAGTAATGCAAAGTCTTAAGAAATTAGGACAATTCCAAAACATTCAGCCTACGAGAAAAGATTCGCAGTGAGATTCAAATCAAGCCGTACCGCAAACCGACACAGGTGGGCTGGCCGAGAAGGCTAAGATGAGCGGGAGAAGGATTCTTAAGGAACTCGGCAAACAAGCTCCTCGTAACTTAGGGAGATGAGGTGCCTCTTGTTGCTTGCAATGAGAGGTCGCAGCAAACGATTGTTAGTCGACTGTTTATCAAAAACACAGGTCCGTGCAAAGTTGAAAGACGAAGTATACGGGCTGACGCCTGCCCAGTGCCGGCAAGTTAAAGGGATGGGTCTTTTACCTTAGGGTAACTGGCTTTGAACCGAAGCTCCGGTAAACGGCAGCAGTAACTATAACTGTTCTACGGTAGCGAAGTTCCTTGTCGGGTAAGTTCCGACCCGCACGAATGGCGTCACGAGCTAACAACTGTCTTGAGAATCCACCCGGCGAAATTGCGATGGCTGTGAAGACGCGGCCTATTTCCACCAGGACAAAAAGACCCCGTGGAGCTTTACTGTAGCTTAACATTGTCTTGTGCATTTCAATTGTCTAGTGTAGGAGGGAGCATTTATGCGACCATGTAACACCTCTCTTTGAAATGTAGCAAAACTTACCTAAGTGCCTTGCAAACAGGTTCAGGGAAAGTGTTAGGTAGGCAGTTTTACTGGGGCTGTACCCTGCCAAAGAGTAACGCAGGGGCACAAAGGTTGGCTTACTACGGATGGAAATCGTAGGGAAAGCGTAAAGGTTTAAGCCAGCTTGACTGCGACACCGACGGGTGAAGCAGGTACGAAAGTAGGTCTTAGTGATCCTCCGACGCGCAGTGGGTGCGCGCGGAGCTTAACGGATAAAAGCTACCCCGGGGATAACAGAGTAGTCGCGCCCGAGAGTTCATATCGACGGCGCGGATCGCTACCTCGATGTCGGCTCACCGCATCCTGGCGCTGGAGAAGGTGCCAAGGGTTGGTCTGTTCGCCCATTAAAGCGGTACGTGAGCTGGGTTCAGAACGTCGTGAGACAGTTCGGACTCTATCCGGTGGAAACGTTTGAGTCTTGAGGAGAGCTGGCCCCAGTACGAGAGGACCGGGCTGGAGGAATCCCTAGTGTGCCGGTTGTGGTGTTTACCGCAACGCCGGGTAGCTACATTCCTAAGGGATAACCGCTGAAAGCATCTAAGTGGGAAGCCCACTCCGAGATGAGGACTCTTTTAGACCCCAAGAAGAATACTTGGTTGATCGGCAGACAGTGGAAGCCCTGTGAAGGGTTAAGCTAATCTGTACGAATCGGTCGATAGACTTTTTATGTTTTTCCCTTCAGAACTCAGAATGTAAACCTTCTGATAATCAAATTCCTATCGGAATTTGTCAGAATATAAATATCTTGATAGTCAACAAATTCTTAATAAATTGTTAAACTAAAGCACTTAGAAATAAAAATTTCTAGGATTTTTCAAGGTAGCGTCCTGGTGATTGGAGCGATCTGGAACCACCCTTTTCCATTCCGAACAAGGAAGTGAAACGGATTAGCGCAGACGATAGTTTGGGGGAGACTCCATGCGAAAATATGTCGTCGCCAGGACACTGCTTTGAAAGGCTAAACAGGAAGGAGAATATGGTTAGTGCCAAAAAAGAAACAAACGAAAAGTAAGAAAGAAACAAACGCTTCAAAGAGCGCAGGCTCTTCGTCTTCAAAGAAACCAAAAACAATGGATGAACTTCTTGCCATGTATGGTGGGAAAGTTAAGGCATTTAGTCCAGGGGACAGGTTAAAGACAAAGGTTCTTGAAATTAAACCCGGTGTGGTGGTTCTCGATATAGGTGGAAAAAGTGAGGGGTTGGTAAAAGAATCAGCCTACGAACAAGCCAAAGGCTACATAGAAACATTAAAAGTAGGGGATGAGGTGGAAGGAAAAGTCTTGGTTTCTGAAACACCCGAAGGCTTCACAATTATTTCTCTTCGTGACGAAGCGAGAAGTATTGCTTGGAAGAAACTCGAGAATGCAAAAACCAAAAAGGAGCCCGTAAAAGCAATGGTTAGGGGTGTTATTAATCCGTCTGGTGTGATGGTTGATGTTTTGGGCATAGGAGGCTTTATTCCAGGCTCACATTTAGGTAAAAAGGTAGCCAAAAACACTCAAAAATTAGTAGGAAGACATTTGGAAGCGCTAGTTATTGAATTGGACAGGGAATCAAACCGCGTTGTTCTTTCGGAAAAGGCGGTTTCTGAAAAGGAAGATTTGGAATTAATTGCAAAGGCTCTGGAGAAAGTATCTGAAGGAGATATTTTCAAGGGTGAAGTGACCACCGTTTCAGACTTTGGTGCATTTGTAGAAATTAAGGTAAAGGTTGGCAAAAAGGAAATTCCGGTTGAAGGTTTGGTGCACATCTCAGAGTTCTCCTGGGAGAAAGTGGAAAAAACTGAAGACGAAGTTTCTGAAGGAGACAAGGTGGAAGTTGCTATTCTTGGGGTGCGAGACGGTAAGCTTGCGCTTTCCATGAAGAATGCTAAGGAAGATCCTTGGGATAAAGCAGGGGAGAAATATGAGCAAGAGGGTAAGGCCAAGGGAAGAGTGGTTAAAATTTCAGACTTTGGAGTTTTTGTGGAGTTAGAACCGGGAGTAGAAGGGCTTATTCATATAACCAAAATCCCACCAGACAAGAAACTAAAAGTAGGGGATGAAGTTAATGTGACAGTCGAGGAAATTGATGCAAAGGAAAGAAAAATCTCCCTCGGTTTGGTTCTTACCGCAAAACCAGTGGGTTATAAGTAATTTAAGGCTTCGCCAAAAGTAATCTTAAACTTCAAAGGGAAACTACATCCCGCACAAGACTGGTATTTAAAACCTCCACCAGGCAAGCACAAAGCGAGAAGTAGTATTGAAAAAAAGATTGTGTTAGCCTCTGCCTTCGCGGCCACCTTCGATGTTGCCTCCACCTTCGGGGCCCGATTCGACACTGCCGCCAGAAGCTGTTTCCTCGAATGGGAAATGGCTGCCAGCCAGCAGGATGAGCTTGTCGGGATAGGGTGTAAAGTCCGGGTCACCCCAGAAATTACCACCAATCCGTGGCATATCGTCCTTGATTGACTGGAAGCTTTCATGCTTCTGAGCGTCGCGGAAGTGTTGCTTTGATCTCCACAGAATGAGGGACAGATAAGATGGCCCCGAAGGGTCATTCTCCGTTTCTGCAATCATGAAGAGCCAGGCACCTTCCCATCCCAATTCGGGTGGTAAATTAACCCCAAGCTGGTGATGGTCGGGCATCCATTTGTCTACCAGACCTTCTTTGGGGCCGATGCGCTGTTTCCAGCACCAGTTTGCCAGGTACCGGTCGT
>CALEZE010000177.1 GCA_937928235.1 uncultured bacterium
AAGTTCAGCCTGGCACTCCGTACGGTCGGGAAAATTGTTTTAAGACTAGCACCACTGTTTTTGCTTTCGATCTTTTACTTGTTTGTTCGTAGTTGGTATGGTGGGGCGCCTAATGATTTTGTCGATGCAATGGTTCAACTAAGAATCACACTTCTCTCTACAGGCGCTTATTGGGAATATTTTTGGAGGGGGGCAATCTCATTTGGCAGATTTGCAGCAGCACACATTATTCCGTACCCCATTCTTAACAAACTGAGAGAGATTGCCATGTTGGGTCCAAGACCTGATTTAGTAAGTTTTTATTTCTTTCCAGCCACCGGCTTTGCATATGTGTTTATACAGTTAGCAATTCTTGCCAAGCTTCTGAGGGAAAAGACTCAACGCTTTTACTCAATTTTACTTTTTGGATTCCTATGGTTTATCCTCCCAACATTCTTTTTTAGCTTTGCCTTCAGTATTACAGACGACGCGATTATTAAAGAGTATGTCTGGGACTCTTCACGGTGGAGGTATTTCGCATTTTTTGGAACAGCAGTCTTTTGGGTAACACTTGCAGCAAACAAACTAAACCTGGAAAGCTTGTCAGAAAAAGCTCAAAAAATGGCTCTTGCGGGAGCGGTTGCTTTTGTATTGGCGTTAAACCTGGTTCTCTTACGGGGAATTCAACATGAAATGTACCAAAGTACTTTTGGGCCGGCACGCAATTTTTATACGACCTTTCTAAGTGAGTTTCCCACTTTGCCGGAGGATTACTATTTTTACCATTTTCCTGCGACCATACTAAACGACTATTTATCAGAGTTATATCTTATTAGATCAGCATATTATTCAAATCTGACAGAACCCAGGAATGATTGGGCGGAAAACCAAATGAGAATGTTGATAGAGAGGTTTAAAGACGGAACGGCGAAGGTGGACACAACATTTTTCCTGGACATAACCGAAAAGGGTGAGGTAATTAATAAAACAACTGAAGTAATGGAGATTTTTCTTAATCCAAAGGAATTTAGTTATGCGGTAAGCGAAAGTGTTCCCGCTGGCGACCATAATTGGCTCGATATCGAACTTGACCCCCCACTACATGTTGAGTTTCCCTATATTTTCGAGATTGGGATTACAGCTGATTCTTTAAAACCAGCAGCAGGAGTTTTCAGGAGGGAACAAGAAAGCGCACTAAAGGCGTTCTCTCGCCGCAGAACAGACTTTGTTGAAAACTCTAAAATTACTGTCTGCAATACTGCACCTGCGGGTTCACTTGGTAGGCCTGCAGCACACCTTCTGCCAAGTAATCTTAGGGATGGAAATTTGGGTGGAAGATCTTTATGGGTAGCAAACTGTCGTCGGCCAGCTTGGTTAGAAGTGGATTTGGGCGCTGTACAGAGTGTGAATGGTTTTGGTTTTCACGCAAGAAGCGCGAACCCGGGTTTGCCCTTGAATTACACAGTAGCGTCTTCCGTGGACAGGGAGGAGTGGACAAAGCAAGCAACAGTTAACAACAACGGGCTGACCGAGCGTATAAGCGTTTTTGACACTCCCACCACGGCTCGTTATATAAGAATGGAAGTTGGTGAAACATTGAGAGGTGGCTTTTTGGAACTTGATGAGATAGTCGTGTTCGGGGAAGAGGTCAGCGTGCTGTATGCTGAGTATCAGAACAGTTTAGGAAAAATAATTTACGACAGCCACACTGTTTCGCCTACAATGAGATTTTCTTGGGAAACTAACCCTCACGACTCTGAAGCTCAAAAAGAAATTTTTGTGCCACTTGTTTCTGGTACGAACACTTATGCGGTTGTCCCGAACGAGTCAGAGGTTTATAGCGGAAGAGGAGAGTTTTTGGGAAGGTATATCAATAAAATAAAACTTGAGTTTTTGGGTGTAGACTCTGAAGTTTCTGTTGATGCGGTTAAAATATCCCCCGACTTCAGTTTGTAGTGTACTTTATGACAATGATTGAGAATGAATACTTTATCAATTTACCACCTGGTAAGACGGGTGGTATATGTGAACCTACACAGACTGTTCTTGACGGAGGGATAGCGATTAATATAGAGAAGGATTGTCGTGGCTGCCAGGTTGGTGAGTGTATAATGTTTTTGTCGGTGGTTGAAGACGGAAAAATTACTGGGAAGATTTTTAAACAAAACCCACCAGAATATAAACAAGATGAACAAAACTAGGCATTTTATAAGCGTCTCTGATCTTTCTCCAAAAGACATTAAAAGTGTTCTTGCTTTGGCTGGCAAGTTAAAAAAAGAACT
>CALEZE010000178.1 GCA_937928235.1 uncultured bacterium
AAGTTTGTACAAAAAAAACCCGAACAAAGTATACTAGATTTTGGCTGCAGGCCTGAAATAATAATGAGTGCCATAAAGAAAATCAAAACTAAGACAAAATATATAGGAATTGATGTTTCAGAAAAGGCTGTGGCTAAAGCAAAAAAAAGACATGCAAAGGACAAGTTTTATGTTGTGGCTGATGGAGATAAGTTTCCACTTAAAGCGGGAAGTGTAGACTTCATACTCACCACCGATGTCATTGAGCATGTCTACAACACAAAAAAAGTCTTCAAGGAATTTCGCCGTGTACTAAAACCAGGAGGCAAAATCCTCATGACCACACCATATCACGGGCTTATCAAAAACCTAGTCATAGTACTCCTTGCTTTTGAGAAAATTTTTAACCCAACAGGACCACACATTCGTTTTTATACCAAAAAGGGTTTGTTTGAACTTTTTGAGGAACACAGGTTTAAAGTCGAAGACCATGGATATTTTGGCAGGTTTTACCCACTCTCACGAGGTATTTTTGTCCTTGCCAAAAAGGTCTAACTTTAAATAGTAGTAGACAAACCCCAAAATAATTGCATCTGTCTCTATAAGGCTAACAATCGGTTGATACAACCCTACCCAAGTTTTGTGCTTTATTGACTTGTAAATTCCGTACAAAAGTTCGGGAATAAAAAGATGTACATAAATAATTAGCAATATAATTTTCATCACATCTTTTGGATTTTTAAGATCAAACCACTTAAAGCTTCTTTCAAAATCCTGTCCTAAATAGTTCCTGCTAATGTGCCGCCATCGTTTCTTTACCAAAACCCACAAATTTGACATAAAGTTGTGGTAGACCCCCACGGAAACATAGGCAAACTTTTCATATCCCAACTCAACAAGGTGAGCAAACACATCTAGCTCCATAAGTTTATTACCTTGGTGTTTAACTGTTTTTTGAACCTTGCTTTTCCTGTATAGCCCCACACCCATCGTGGGTATATTTTCCGGCTTATACAGGCATAAGGAGTATCCTTTCCTTTTTTCTACTATGGTGTCAACAACCCTGGGGACAAAAAAGCGGAATATGGGGTCTAACTGGCTCGAATACCCGGGGGGTGAAAGCGAATTAATTGTCAGAAATTTTGTTAAGTTTGTTTCATTGCCTTTCAGTTTGAATGTACAAACAGAAGCAACTATTTCTTCATCATCAAGCATTGGTGCAACCATCTTTTTTATCCACTTTTTATCTGCCAGCTCCATATCTGCATCAATCCAGGAATAAAACTCCCCCTTTGCCCTATCGAAAGCCATTCTTTTTCCAACCTGCGCGTCCTTCACCTTGTTCATCAAGATTTTAACTGGGTACTTCTTGGCAATTTCCAGGGTTTTGTCTGTGGAATAGTTATCAACAATAAAAACCTCAATTTTGTTTTTGGGATAGTCTTGGTTAAAAATTGTCTTGAGGCAAGCTTCCAATGACTCCTCCACATTAAATGTTGGTATTAAAAATGAAACAGTTGGATATTTTTTAGGCATCAACCTTGAACATCTTGGGGTATACTTCTTTGTAATAATATTTCTTGCTCAATTTGACTGAACTCTTGCTCATTTCATTATATTTATTACTAACTTTCTCAACAGCTCTAACTAATTGTTTTACATTACCATACTCAACCAAGACACCCGCGTTTTCTCTTTCAAGCGCGCTGGAAAACTCATGGATATTTGTGGCGATAACAGGTAGCCCTTTACTAATATAGCGCTTTATTTTCCCTGGGTCACCAAAATAAGATACCGTAGTTGGATCTGGAACATAGGGTGCAACACCAATCGCTGATGAGGAGATCACTTTATCGACATCTTTTTCACTTAAGTACCCATGAAATTTAAATTTTAGCTTCGTTTTTCTCGCCCTCTTTTTAAAGTAGTTCGTATCTGGCCCTGGCCCGACAACATTGACTACTAGTTTTGGAAAGTTCTTATACAGTTCGTCTGCTGAGTCTAAAACAAAATCCAGT
>CALEZE010000179.1 GCA_937928235.1 uncultured bacterium
GTGTGCGTGGTTGCTTCTCAGTCTTTTTGCCGTAACACTATCAGAAAGACCATATCCTCACTATCTAGTACAGTCTGTACCTGCAATTTCTTTACTTGTCGGAATTCTTTTTTCGCAAAAGAGCCTTGAGCAATCACTAACTGTCTTTCCTTTGGGCCTTGCTCTTTTTGTGCCGCACTATTTTGGTTTTTGGCATTATCCAACTGGTGTCTACTACCAAAGATTCTCTCAGTTTATGCTGGGGCAAGTAAGCAGGGCGGAATATTTTGCCTCTTTTGACAAAAAGGTCGACAGAAATTATGCAGTCGCCAAATTTATTGCCGACACAACAAGAAGAACTGACCCGGTTTTTGTCTGGGGTGACTCCTCGACAATCTATGCACTATCAAGAAGACTGCCGCCAATTCGTTATGTGGCAGATTATCATATAAAAGATTTTTCGAGTCATGAAGAGGTGCTAAAATCTCTAGAAACCACTCCGCCAGAGTTAATTGTTGTCCTCCCGGATTCGCCAGCATTTCAAGAGCTTTCAGAGTTTATGGGTACAAAATATATCCAGGTCGAGGAACTTCACGGGGCAGAGATCTGGACCCGAATCCGATCCGAAGATAGAAAGTGACGAAAAGCTTTCGACCATTGAGCGCAGTCCGTGATAAAATCGGTCCATGGCAGCAAAAAAGAAGTCAGCACCCCTAGCCCAAATCCCGCGAGAGAAAATTCGTAAAATTTGGCAAGAAGGATACAAACAGACAGACACAGTCCTTTCTACAGACTCTAGTCTGAAAACATATGTTCTAGCAGCAATTATAACCAACCTTGTCTTGATCGCTGCCGTAACACTACTTCAAAGCCTACTACCTCCCCAAGTCCCTTTGTTTTATGGAGCCCCAGAAGGAGAAGGTCAGCTTGCCAGCAAATGGTTGCTCACCCTCCCCTCTCTCTTGGCTCTAGTTTTTGTCGTAATCAATGTGGGTCTCGGATATACCCTAGAAAATAAATTTCTTCGCAAAAGCCTAACCGTCGCCTCTCTTGCGGCGACCGTCTTTTCAGCTATAACAACAGTTAAAATATTTTTACTTATCACGGGCATTTAATGAACGCGTTTCAAAGTTTGGTACTACCCCCAGCTCTCATTGCAGCTGCTGCTGCTTTCTTGGCAACACCCATTGTCATTGGGCTCGCGAAGCGAATAGGGATTGTTGATGACCCTCGCGTACGAAAAAGACCTCAGGACATTCACAAATATCCAGTCCCTCGCGGCGGAGGGATAGCGATTTTTTTTGGAGTGGTGATTGCCGCGATAGTTTTCCTGCCTTTTGACAAGCACCTTGTGGGGATTTTGGCAGGGGCAGTAATTCTAACCGCCATGGGTATAGCCGACGACAAGTATGACCTGAACCCATATTTGAGGCTGGTGGGTCAGTTTGTGGCAGCAAGCGCACCAATCGTCGCTGGAATAGGAATAGCCTTCATCACCAACCCTTTTAACGGAATACTTGACCTGTCGCACCCTCAAATTACTCTAGAAATATTTGGCACCACTAAAACAATCTGGATTCTTTCTGATGTTTTTGCACTAATTTGGATAGTTTCTTTGATGAACTTTATTAACATGGGTGCAAAAGGAATAGACGGACAACTTCCGGGTGTCGTAACTATAGCCGCCATAACAATTGCGCTTTTGTCACTTCGGTTTTCAGCTGACATCACTCAATGGCCAGTAATAATCTTGGCGGCGGCTGTTGCGGGTGCATATCTCGGGTTTTTGCCTTGGAACACTTATCCGCAAAAAATAATGCCTTCTTTCTCAGGATCTAACTTGGCAGGCTATTTTCTTGGTGTGCTTTCAATACTTTCAACAACAAAGGTTGGTACACTTTTCGTAGTTTTGGGCATACCGCTAGTAGACACCGGATACACCATTATTCGTAGGCTCCTTGCAGGTAGATCCCCGGTGTGGGGAGATACTGGACACCTACACCACAAACTTCTTGAGGTGGGTTTTTCAAAAAAGAAAGTTGTTTATCTTTACTGGCTAGGAACCTTGGTTTTGGGCATTGCGGCTCTTAATTTGAACAGCGCAAGTAAGTTCTATACAATTATCGGAGTTGCTGTCTCTTTGGGTGGTCTACTTCTATGGCTAACTTACCGATCAAAGGACAAAAATAAGCAAAAATGAGACGATTTCCTCTACTTGTAGCAATGCTAAAAGTGGCACGGCCAGTGCATTGGGTTAAAAACCTCGCGCTTTTCGCTGCACTCATTTTTACAAGGACACTTCTCGTGGAGGGATATTTCGAAGCGGTATTTTGGGCATTTGTGTCTTTCAGCTTGGCAACATCGGTCGCATACATTATTAACGACATAAAAGATGCTCCCTTAGACCGCAAACATCCTATTAAAAAGAATCGCCCAATAGCTTCAGGCATCTTACCTCCTGGTTTAGCGATAATCGAGGCAGCGATTCTTTTCCTTTTTTCAATGGCACTCGCAATACATCTTAACGAGCTGTTTTTCCTTGCCGTAGTCACCTATCTCATTGTCCAGGTGTTTTATAGTTTTGGGCTCAAAAATATACCTATTGTAGATATTCTTCTGATTGCCTTTGGATTCATAATTAGAGTCTACGCTGGAGCCTTTGTTATAAATGCACACCTTTCAGTGTGGTTTCTTTTGGCGGTAATTTCGGTCTCCCTTTTCCTCGCGTCAGGCAAGAGAAGGGCAGAGTTGGGAATTTCAAAAGGCGAAACACGAACCAGTCTCGGAAAGTACAAAAGAGAACTCCTAAATTCTTATGTCACCATGTTTGGTAACGCTGCCTGGATGAGCTGGGCCCTTTTTACATTTTTTGAATCTCCACCTGCGGACTTAGATGTCTGGCTTTTCTTGGCCGAGATAAGCAAAGCAACCACGATAAGCAAACTCCTTATGGTCACCATACCTTTGGTTATTTTCATTATCATGCGCTATGAGGCACTAATCTTTGAAGACAGAAGCGAAGCACCTGAGGTAGTGCTTTTGACAGATAAGCCACTTGTTATAACATCATTGGTTTATGGAGCACTCGTCCTCTCCATTCTCTATGGTGGCGTAGCTGCCATATGATATTTGGTGACGTAGCTGCAAGCAGGTTTTAAGGTGTCGGAGATGGTGAAGGGCTCTGGGAAACATTATCCTCTTCTACAATGTCTGCAAACTCATTTGTTACCCAACCTTCCTCGTCTTCTTTATAAACTATCTTGAACCATCCAGTTTCTTCGTCTGTTTCAACTAAAACATAGGTTTCACCTGGGGTGACTCTCCCCACCTCTTCATTCGCCGTAGAAGGACCACTTCTGACTCTCAAAAAGCCGGTCGATGTTTCTAATATCCGAACCCTTGTTTCCAACATTTCCACAGCATCCACCGCTTCCTCCTCTGGCTGACCCTGAGGATCTGGGGCCAAGTTAATCACTGCAGTAAGTTTATATCCCTGTATGGCTTTTGCGGATATTGTTTTCTCTAGGTAACCAGGCGCCAACACGGAAATTTGGTGATCCCCCGGTGTAATGGAGTTTGTTTTGTATGGTGCAAAACCACGAACGCTACCGTCTATCCTTATTTCGGCAGCGTCGGGAATCGAAATAATCGCAATACTTGTTTCGTCGGCCAATCCTTTTTCAAAAGAGACCACAGCCCCACTTGATGTTTCGTCAGAATCGCCAAATTCCCTTTGTACATGAGTCTCTATGCCAGAAACCAAAACCAGTCTCGACTCAAAAGGAGCAAGCGGTGTTTCAAAGGAGTCTGGTACAAGCTTCAGCGTCGTCTCTCCAGGCTCAACTGTTTGCCTAAAGGGAGTTCTTCCTACTTGTTGTCCATCTAAATAAACCGTCGCAGCGGGTGTTGTTTCTATAAAAAGCCCCGCTTTGTCTGGCTGAAAATATCCCATTGCAAATAAAGCACCGGCAACCAGCAATGCTAAAACCAGAAGAGTCACAAGAACAACTCGGAGGTTCCTCATACGAGAGTGAAGTCTAGCAAAAAGACTTTGTCTTGACAACAAAAAAAGAATTTCTTAATATAAGATTGGCACTCGTAATCGCGGAGTGCCAAAAGGAGGTGAAGATTAATATGGTAGATCTTATAAAGAGAGATCCGTTTTTCAGAGGCCTTGCTTGGCCTACTTGGGACGACTTTGATGAACCAGCTTCTCGGGGACTAAAAATACACGAGACCGACACAGACATCGTGGCCGAAGCTGTTGTTGCGGGTGTTCCCGCTAAGGATGTCGATGTCCACATAGAAAACGGCGTTCTTACTGTTAAGGCGGAAAAGAGCGAAGAAAAGAAAGAGGAGGGTGCTGTGGAAACCTCGACAAGGAGATACTACTACACAGCTGCTCTTTCTGGAGGCGCATGGGACAAAGCCAAAGCCGAAGTAGAAGATGGTGTAATTACCATCACAATACCAAAAGCCGAAGCAGCCAAACCAAGAAAGGTCAAAGTAACAACCAAGAAAAAGTAAGCTCGAAAAAGCCTACTTTACCCCACCTTCGGGTGGGGTTTTGTTTACAAGAGATTACACGCACTCCGTGTGTGAGGTTACACATACTTAGTATGTGATAGGGACACGCACTACGTGTGTGAGACTACACGTACTTCGTATGTGATAAAATAGCCTTGTTTGGCCAGGTGGCGAAGTGGTAACGCTGCGGTCTGCAAAACCGCCATGCACGGGTTCGATTCCCGTCCTGGCCTCAATAGTTCGGCCAGTCCAGAATCGATGAGTGCCAAGTATGGAACATGCACACGATTCCCGTCCTGGCCTCAATTTTTAGCTTTCTGGTAACAAGCCACACGATCACCTAAAAACTTGACTTTTTGAAGTTTCACAGTGTATACTCGCCGATATCTCGCGAAAGCGGGATTTTTTGTTGCCCAAGCAGAAACTGCCTTGGGCTCTTTGTTTCAGGGGTTTTACCTCTCAAACAAACGCCTGTTCCGAGCGTAATTCGGAGCAATATGATACGCCTATCTATAAATCTGCCTAGAGGCCGCTCGCTTCAAGTTCGTCTTGTTAAAAGACGAAAGCGGGTGCAAGAAAAGCCCCTATTACCTGACCTGGGCGAGATTCGTCGTGCCAGAGCTGGTAGTAAAATATCTCGTTTCTTCAAGCACATTTTTGAGCACAAGAACATCAAAAAGCTTCTTGGTGCCAACATGGCTTTCGCTATTATGGCCAGTAGTCTTCTCCCTACGGCAACCTCCGCCCTTGAGCCTGAAGAAACCGTTGTTTCAGCAAAAATGGTTCTTACCACTGCAGAACGGGAAGTAAGGTATCCTGTCGATCAAATCAGTATCACCCAGGGGTATAGGCTATTTCATCCGGGCATCGACCTTGATGGACTAACAGGTGACCCGGTCTACCCTGTTATGGCTGGTGTTGTTGAAGGAGTTTCATATTCACGGTATGCCTACGGAAACGCGGTGCTTGTTGGCCATGGAAATGGTATAACTTCTTTGTACGCACATTTATCAAAAATAAATGTAAAAACAGGTGATGCCGTTGGTACCAAGGATATTGTCGGCCATATGGGAGCAACTGGTCGGTCTTTTGGCGACCATCTTCACTTAGAAATACGCGACCACGGACAGCCGGTAAATCCTATGTCTGTTCTTGCGAATTAAATCTGGCCTCAAACGCAAAATTGTAGTAATATTTTGCGTGTGGAATCCCCATTAGTAGCGGCAAAAAAACAGCTCGATGCAGTTCTGCCACATCTTTTAAAAACTGAAAAGAACAAAGACTTCTTCAAGAAAGGTGTTCGCTCACTTAAAACTCCCGACAACATAATTGAGGGAGAAATCGAAATTGTCCTCGACAATGGCGAAAAGGCTCGTTTTAAGGCCTTCAGAAGCCAACACAACAACGCGAGGGGTCCTTACAAGGGTGGTATCCGCTTTCATCCACAAGTCACCAAAGATGAAGTTGTTGCGCTTTCTCTGTGGATGACAATAAAATGCGCAGTCGCCGACCTTCCACTAGGTGGAGGTAAAGGGGGTGTGGTTGTAGACCCAAAAAAACTATCCGAAAAAGAACTTGAAAGACTATCTCGAGCTTACGCGGAAATGATTGCGGACTTCATAGGACCAAAGAAAGATGTACCAGCCCCGGATGTAAACACAAACGGTCAAATCATGGTCTGGATGCTTGACGCTTATGAAAACAAGCTTGGGATTAAAGCTCCGGCGACTTTTACAGGAAAGCCTGTTGAGGTTGGTGGTTCGCTTGGTAGAACCGAAGCCACAGGGCAAGGTGGAGTTTTTGTTTTAGAAGCCTGGGCAAAAGCAAACAAGATTAAACCCAGTAAAACTACAGTGGCAGTTCAAGGATTCGGCAATGTGGGCTACTGGTTTGCAGAGCTTGCCAACAAAGTCGGTTTTAAAATCGTTGCAGTCTCTGATTCGAGCGGAGGTGTTTTTAGCGAAAAAGGCCTCAGCCCTAAGAAGATTCTCTCCCTAAAAGAAAAATATGGCAGCCTAAGGGTGGCCGCAAAGAATAAAGGGCTTACCTTTATTACTAACAAAAAACTATTAGAGCTCGAAGTGGATGTTCTTGCACCTTCGGCCCTAGAAGGAGCCATAAACGAAGGTAATGCAGAAAAAGTGATGGCAAAAGCAATCATCGAACTTGCAAATGGCCCAACAACTACTGGTGCAGAAAAAAAGTTAACAGCAAAAGGCGTTGAAATTCTTCCAGACATATTGGCAAACGCGGGTGGAGTTACCGTTAGCTACTTTGAGTGGTTTCAGAATCTTAAAGGCGAAAAGTGGAGTAAAACCGAGGTCAACAACAGGCTCAAAGAAAAAATCACAAAAGCATTTAAAGATGTTCTAAAGACCAAGAAATCATTGGATGTAACTTATAGGCAAGCGGCATTCGTTGAGGCTGTAAGGAAAGTTCTGAAGCCTTAATTTTCTTCTTTGGCCCCTTTGAAAGGATAGAGTATTTCTCTTCTGTAAAAAGACAGCAAAGATATCCTTGATGGCTCGAAAACCACGCCTGGTTTGTTTATCAAAACCTTTACCGTCGAGCGGCGGACCCAGGCCCATGCAAAATACTCACCATTCTGAGCAATTGTTTCGGGCCTGCCGAGCACTCTTGTATGTAAGCCAAAATTTAACCAGCCCTTTTTGACTACCTCGCTCGTGTCAACCGAGATGATATCTATTTTGTTATGAGAAATATCGAGTCCAGACTCTTCAAGGGTTTCTCGGATTGCTGTTCTTCCTAAATCTCCGTTGTCGTCAAGATCCACAACGCCACCAGGAATTGCCAAAAGGCCCTTGCCTGAAGCGCTGGTTCTCAACCCCATAAGCACTTCGTTTTCTTCGTTTTCGATTATAATCCCTAGACCCAAAGAAACTTCTTGTTTTAATTTTTCCTCTTCAACGAACCTGGGTCGATCTTTTTCCATAGGAGCTGCGATTTTAGTCGCGAAGAGAAGCCTTTGTCAATTATTTGTTATCCAAAAGTTCCCAGATGTAATAAGAAGCGTAAGTTCTATAAGGAGCCCAGCGTTTTGCAAATTCCACCATTTTTTCCTGAGATAGTTCCTTACCTAGAAGTTTTTTCATTCCATTCCTGATACCCAAATCATCAACAGGGAAAATATCTGGTCTTGCAAGAGTAAACATCAAAAACATCTCTGCAGTCCAAGGGCCTATTCCTTTAACAGCAACAAGTTCTTCCATAACTTTATCGTCATTAAAGTCATCCAGCCTTTCTATTTCAAGCGCTCCATCTTTAACATGCTTTGCAAGGTCTTTTATGTAGTCACTTTTTGCATTTGACAAGCCACACTTTCCAAGCGATGACTTGCGCACTTTCAAAACCTTGTCTGGGGTTACCCCACCAAGCTTCTCGCTAAGCCTTTTGTAGATTGTTGCTGCTGCCTTTGTGGAGAGCTGTTGACCTACCACCGCCCTAACCAATCGGTCAAAATACTCATTTTCTGGCTTTTTAACTATCTCACAAGGCCCATACTTACGAATAAGCGGGCCAATGTATTCATCTTTTACAAGATGTTTTCTTGCCTTTTTCCAAGCGTCAGTCATGTTGCAACACCTCTCCCTTCACTTTCTTGCCACCAACTAAATATTCAAAACTTTCTCCCTCGGTTTTACCTAAGACAGAGTTTCCTAGTGGTGAGTCTTTAGAAACCAACTTCATTCCATCTAAGTTTATTGGCTCGTCAACCACGAAAAATTCACTTGTAGTGTCACCCGTTTGTACTAAAACAAACCCAGGTGAAGAAACTCTTTCTTCGTCCTTTGTGAGTGCTTCTTTGACCTCTTCGATTAACTTCAGGACTTTTGAATGGTAGTCTTGGTTTATTTTCGCCTGTCCTTCAGCGTAATCCCTCTCCCCTGCTGCAGACCAAGAGGTCAAAGCGCTTTTGGAAACTTCGTTAAAGGCAATCCTATTTTCCTCAACCCTTTTCCTGACCACCTTCTCCTCTTTTTCAAGGGCCAACAAAAGTTCGTTTAGTTTCCTAGTCATGTGAATTAGGCTCAAAAAGAATTATACCAACACAAACTGCTAATTAATTACGCAGGTTTTAAGTTCCTT
>CALEZE010000180.1 GCA_937928235.1 uncultured bacterium
CAAAGCACATCTTCTCCCTTTATAAAATATCCGCTCACATTAAGTAGTGTATTATTAACACCTTGACTAATCTCGTCTCGCAAGTGGTTGGTAACACGCTCGTCTGCATCTAAAAACAAAACCCACTTTCCCTTTGCCTTTTGCAACGCAAAATTTCTCTGTTCAGCAAAATTGCCGTCTAAGCTCCTTTTGTAAACAGCAGCCCCAAGTTTTGTTGCTAAATCGTCAGTTCCGTCTGTAGAAAAATCATCTACTACAACAACTTCATCCACAAACGACAAATCAAGAATAGCCTCCCGAATATTCTCCTTCTCATTTTTTGTAAGAATAGCTACCGAAAGATTTGTGTTCAGTTTTTCCATTTCAAAATTTTTTCAAATTCATCCAAATATGTCTGAGCTGTCTTACTGATACTAAGCTCTTGCACTCTTTTTTGACCCTTTCTTTCATACGCCTTACGAAGGGCTGAATCTTCTAAGAGTTTACTTATTCCGTTCGATAGGCCATTTTTACTACCTTCCACCAATAAAGCAGATTCGCCTAGAACTTCTCTGTTTGGACCAAAATCCGTAGCTACAACAGGCGTTCGCATCATCATAGCTTCCAATGAAACTAAACCAAATCCCTCCAACTCCCACCGAGTCGGAAATACAAAGACATCAGTTAATCCAAGAATGGCAAATTTTTCACTTTCATCGACAAAACCTAAAAATTCGACAAAATCTCTTATGTCTTTTTCGTCCACAATTCTTTCCAAACGGTCTCTGTCTGCACCCTCTCCAACAACCAAAAGTTTTACATTTGGCACCTGTTTTCTTATATCAGAAATTGAATTTATTAAAATGTCTTGCCCTTTTTCTTTTTGCAGTCTCGAAACCGTGGTAACAATTCTTTTACCTTTCCACCTATCAAGCTTCATTTTTCTAGACCTCTTTAACAAAGCATTTATTTTCCTTGTAGTTAAAATCTTTATTCCTAAGGGAGAAAGAACTATTTTTTTTTTTTTTAACTTTGTTTCATAAAGCAGTTTTTTTTTGGTATAAAAACTGTGTCACACAAAAAACCCACTAGGCGATATAAAGCCTTGGGAATACCAAAATTCACTTTGAACACATCGCTTAGAGGCGAAAATTCTAGCCAGACCACCGGTATTTTTAAAATTCTCGCAAGGGGTGTTAATATAATCTTGTCCGATATTCCAGGTAATACCAAAATAACTTCTCCTTTTGTTTTTGTTTGCTTTAATTTTTTCCACAGTAGATAAGTGGCATATGGTAAAAAAAGAAAAAACTTAATCAATCCCTTTAAACCGCCTATGATATCCATTCTCATCGGCATAGTGCTGACCTTTCTGTTGTCACTCTGAAGTTTTTGGCAAAAAACGCTACTTTCGACAACCAAAAAGGAGGATGAAACACCAACCGTTTTAATTTCTTCTGAGAGTTGCCAAAGAAATTTTTCAGCACCACCCCAAGCCCCTGAATCTAAGCCGCTAAAAACAACACTAAAAACAGCTTTCCTTCGCTTGACTTTTTTAGCAACAACCACAAAGTTTGTGGTTTTCTTTTCGATAGACTCCACCCAAAAATCGCTCTCTTTCAGCAGTTTCCTTATAGTTTTTTCTGTATATCCAAACTTATGAGAGCCAAGCTCTCCAGCCACCTCAGTATTTCCATACAAAAACTTTATTAAAACTTCTGTATCTTTCCTAAATTGTGAAATTATTTGAAGAATGTTGGGAAACCTTAGTTCCAACACTCCCCCAACTTTAAGCACGCGATAACATTCCTTTATAAATCGCTTTGCGTCCTCCTTTGTGAAATGCTCCAAAATATCTTGAGCCAAAACATAATCAAAACTAGCCTTCTCAAGAGGAAAATCTTTTCTCAGATCAAAATAAAGATCGGCTTTGAGTTTCTTGTTAAGCTCCACATTTATCCAGCCTTGTCTATAATCCAACCCGCTTCCTAAATTTAATTTTTTCATTTTTCTTTAAAAACTTGAGTTACCCAATATATAACAAAGGGTACAGCTAAAACAGACCCCGCCGTAACCGCCATGGCCGCGCCCACCATTCCATAACGAACAATAAGCGGAATAATAAGAAGGGCCATTCCCATCACGCTCACAAATGTAAAGCCTGCAACATATCGTTGTTTTTTAACCGACAAAAACAAGGCCGACGAAGATCCCGATATAGCTCTTACAATACCGAATATCGATAGAATTTTTATAGTTGGTACAATCGACAGCCAATTTTCTCCCAAAAGTAATGACACTATTAGTTGAGGAAAAACAAACAAAATAGCCCCCATAGGAAAAACCACAAGCGCTGTAGCCAAAATTGTCTTTCTGAAAGCCTTGTATAACCGCTCTTTGTCTTCAGAAATTTTTGTGTAAACAGGAAAGCTAACCTTGCCAAAAACATCTGCCACCTCTGTGATCGGAAGAGTCGAAATTCTGTAAGCCATTTGATACAGACCTAGCTGGTTAGTTTGCAACAATCGTCCCACCAAAATATCGTCCCCTTCTTGGAATAAATAATTGAAAATTCCAGATAGTGTCATCCACTTCCCTTGCCCAATTACCTCTTTTAATTTTTTAAAATCAAAAGCAAAAATAGGCCTTGGAGCTATATATCTGTGAGAAAAATAAACCTCTACCAGTGAACCAACAATTAGACCCCAAATAAGTGCAGAGGGCGACCTGGTAACCACAGCAACCAAAACACTTACTATGGCGTCTGAAAAGTATAGCGCTGTTCTTAACC
>CALEZE010000181.1 GCA_937928235.1 uncultured bacterium
TCTTCTGTAAAAATATTGTACTCGGGTACCTCAAGAATTTCTGCTTCGGGGTAAGCACCATGAACTTGTTTTTCTATAAGGTCCTTGTAATCCTTAGGGGTCCAAATGTAAAAACGGATGTCTTCCTTTTTGGCGACAATTTCAAAAGAGATTGTGGGTTGGACTGAAAACTTCTGTTTCCACCCGCCTTTTTTAATAGAATAAAGCGCAGCAAAGAGCTGCTCCATTGCATCTATTTTAATTTCGTTGTCTCTGGGTACAGCAACTTGCAAAAGGACGGAGTCAATCGACCTTTCCTCCCTCCCCCGTGATCGAAAGATGGAAAGCACAAGATAAACAACTACCGCCAACCCCAAAAGAATGAATCCCAGAACTAAAAGGGCGATAAAAATAGTCTCTATGTTTGAAACAATATCTGGTGACATTACTCTTTTTTACCAACAACTGCCTTCCAACCAAAATGAGCGGCTTTTTTAATAGCGCGTAGCCAAAATGTGGCAAGCCATGTTAGTGAATCTGTAACCGAACCCTTTGACCACCCCTCCAGAGTTTTCTTGTCTGTCGGAAGGTGGATTGTTACCCCTGTGTTTGTAGGACTTTGGGTTACTACCTGGCCGGCGTCGTCAGTCACTTTAGGGGTAAAACTAGCTTTTCTTGTCGAAACACCCTTCTCTACCCGTTCTATGTGTTCGGGCAGTTCTTCTGGTATTGGTTCTACACCTTCTGGAACCCTTGGGGTCTCTCGTTCAGGAAACATAAATAAACAAACGCAAAAAAGCGACAAGTTCATTGTATCACTTAAGAAGAGGGAGCCAAATTTCATCTTGACGAGATATTTGAACTTCATACATAATGCGACCAGAGGTTGTGTTAAAGGAATTGGGTGGAACTCCCAAGCTGTGCCGCAACTGTTAAAGTCAGAAAACTAGCAGCCTCTTTAGAATCCCGACCCTGGTAGACCAGGGCTCCGCAAGGAGGCAGGAAATGCAAACAATAGAAAGACAACAGCTCACCTTTCAGGCCACTCAAGAAAACGAACCTTATTCTTTGTCCATTCCTGGTCTATACATAAGAAGGGAGGCAGGAAACCTTCTTAAAAAATT
>CALEZE010000182.1 GCA_937928235.1 uncultured bacterium
CTAAAACCCTTTTCCCTGCAACATCTGCATCTTGAAGTTTGGGAAGGTTAATCATGTGACATAAAAAGAGCGCCCTGCGGCGCCATTAAAACTATCGAATTAATCGGATAGTCCTTTTACCTCCTTTCTGGAGGTGGTTTTAACCTCAAAATCCTGCTTGTTCTTTGCAACTTTAACTGGTTTTACAATTTCTCGAACTAAATCTGCACTGCCAACCACATTCAACTTCTTGAACATAAACTCAAATCTGTCAGCCAGAGTATTCCTTATTTTTTCCCTTCTTGTCTCATCCATTTCCCATGTTTCTTTTTTGAAATATCCCCAACCCTTTTTTCTTAACTTGTAATGAAATTGCTCATCTGTCTGACCCTCTTTTTTCTCATCTTGCTTAGTTTCATCTAACCACTTATAAATTTTTTCTAACAAATCCTTAGGGAACGCTTCGTGGTCCATTTGAATATTCTGGAAACCTGTTGCCAAATGAATTTCCAAAGTTTCCGTTTTTGGAAACTCCCCAAAGTAATCTTCGGGAAGTGTTGACGCCCCATGTTGTACTGCACCCCCAAGTCCATACTTTTCTCTCGCACCTCTTGATATTGCTTTAAGGGTTTCAAAATCAACATCGACTTTTGCCAGTGTCCCATCCGCCAAAACTACTCCCCCATGGCTTGTGCCAGTTTGGATACTGATTTTGCTTATACCCACCATTCCTTCTGACAAGCCCTTATTAAACCCCTCCATATATGCGCTAACTTCTTCCATTGTTGTGTTGTCCCCCCCAATGTGGCCGACCTCGCCACCCAGAGAGATTGTCACTCCATCTGGCTCGAGTGAGCGCACAAAATTAGCTAGTTCCAAAGAGTAATTTATGTTCGATTCTTGTTGCTCAGCCTCGGTAGATCTGTCGTAGTCGACAAGTGTAGACATATCTATGTCAACATTATAAAAACCTGCACTTATAGCTTCCTGCACAAGCTCCTTGATCGTCTCAATCTCACCGTTTTTTGGCTCTCCTGGAGCCTCTGCTTTAGCTTGAAAATGGTCACATTGTACAAACAAAGGTCCTACCCAACCCTCTCTCAACGCCGCTGCCATAATAACCGACGCATACTCCCCGGGCGGTTGATCTGTATACCCCATCTCACTTCTGGCAAGTTCGCAAATAAGTGCACCAACATTGTGTTTTTTGGCTGTCATAAAAACTGCCCGGGCGTTGTCATATGCCATACCCCTGAGGTTCATAGCAGGAACGGTAAAATCCCTAGGAGTTTCACCTCTTCCTCTTGCCATATAAAGTTCGTTTATTGAAGACGGAACAACCCCTCTCTCAAGAGATAGGTTCCACAGCTTGTATCTTGCTTCTTTCCTGTC
>CALEZE010000183.1 GCA_937928235.1 uncultured bacterium
CACAAAATTGTTGGAGGAGAGAGTGAGGGTTTCAAGGTTAATTTAACAAATGCAACAGCACAGGTTCTCACAAACGGCCTCACGCTTCTGGGGATACAAGTACCGGAACGCATGTGATGGTGCTAGACTGCAGGGTCTGACCCTGCAGAGCTGCTTTTTCTACTTAATGACTTCAATTTTCCAGCCTTTGGAAAGTGCACCACCAAACAATTTGCGTGCATCTTTTAGTGCAATACTTAGGCGACGAGGTCTTCCCCTGGGGCTGAAATGGTTTGCAAGGTGGCCGGTTATCAATACGGGGTTGTCGTACCAAGAGTCAGGCCTTGCTGTTAATACTCCGTTTTGTAGTTTAAAAACAAGGTCTTCACCACTGTAGCTAGTCTCCTCCAGCCTTGGGACAGCAATCTTTACTCTAACCAACGGTTTTTCCCTAAAATCAAAACCGAATTTTTCCGACAGTGTATTAACAAGGGATTCGGAAAAGTCTACAAACTCTTCAAATGCCTTTTTTTCTTCAAACGATTTGAACTTTTTCTCCTGGAGGCTTAGTTCTTTCTTAAACCTTTCCCTAAGAGCGTCCTCCTGCTCTTGAACCAGGCGTTTAGTACCTACCTCAACATCTCTGCCAATACCTAGAGCTTCGACCACATTTTTCTTAAGCGGGAGAGGCTCACCCTCAATGTTTGCCTGAATTTGTAAATCCGACAAAAGCGCCCTAGCCTCGGCCATCCTACCTTTCATTAAAAGTCCCACCAGCGCCGACAAATCTTTCACTCCGTGCAGTTTGATGTTTGCAAACATTCTGGCAAGGAGGATCTTCCTGGCTTCGTCACCGAGAAGCGCAGATGGCATGCTCGCTTCAAGGTTCTCCACTTTTCTTGCGAGTCTGTCACCCCAGCCGAGGAAGTAAAAACTAGGCGCTAGCGACAAGAAGAAATCATTTTTTGTGGGGAAGAAGAGTTGTGTTGAATGCTTGTTATCTGATAAACGGTCCAGGTTTGAGTTGCCAAAACTGTTCGCTGCAACAACTAGCCTGTTTGCGAAAATCCAGGCAATCACTGTGGGCGCATCCTCTTCAGACAACACCTTACCAAAAGCCTTGTGGTATGAGATAGCTGGTCCTGTCTCTCGGTATTTCTTGTAGCTTTCAGGGAAGCGGCTAGCTAAATAGGCGTGACCAAAAAGAGATTCTGCAATTGTTTCATCGAAAATCGGCAGCGAGTTTGCAGGTAGTTTGTGAATGCCATTTTGCATGCCTAGACGATTTCTTTTCTTTATTAACTGGTAATTATCCAAGAAAAAATACCTGCCAATATCTTCAGGGCTGGGGTTACCACCATTTAGTCCTAGGGCAAAGGCGTTCGTGACAATTTCGGAAGAAACGACATCGTCAAGCAGAGCGTCTGGGCCGTACTGAGACAAGGATTTATCCTCACTTATTATCTTGTGATTTTGTGATAAAACCTCGCTTAAAGAGTTGTGAAATGCCTGCCGATTGGTTACTGATTCGTGGACAACTGAGTTTAAACTGCTGTCCCCGTTTTCGCGTTCCATATTGGAGAAATATAGCAAAAACTACGCCCAAAATCAATCTTATAGGCTGTTTTACTTCTACTTCTTGAGGCTTTTGCCGACCACCTTTTTAACCACTTTTTGTGGGAAGGAATCGCCTTTGGGGTTAAGTTGTTCGTCTAATTTTCTTTCGATGTAGCTGGTGTCAACTTCTTTAAGCATATCTGTTAGCTCTTTATCCTTAACTTCAATGCCTTTTTCTTTCAGAAGTATGTTAAGAAGTGTCAATATTTTTGTAATCTCTCTTTCTGTAATAAGTTCCACTTGGAGTTGAAGCTCGTCTCGAAGTGTGCCTACTTGGTTTTCTCTGTTTTGGCTTATAAGCACAACGATTGCAAGGATAATTGCCTCAAGTGACACGGCGGTGATAAGTAGAACATGTGGGTAAGGATCAAACACCTGGATTGAGGGTATTGCGCCATTATTTATAAGTATCCAACTAACAAAAACAACAAGGTTAAGAAGCAAGAAGCCTACGGTCCCAAAGTATTTGGTAAGGGCGTCGGCGAAGCGGATGGCCAGGGAACGCTTCCTCTGGGTGGATGCTTCGAAGCTTTTAATAATCTGGCGAGTTTTCCTGGTTTGTTTGGCCATTACTCATTTTAGAACCCAAAATCACGCGTTGGCAATAGGTGTTCTATTTCGTATAATTGCTAACGCATGAAGTACCACAAAACAAAGCTTTCAAACGGTCTCCGGGTTATTACCGTTCCCATGCCTTCTTTGGAAAGTGTGACGGTCACAGTTTGGGTAGGGGTTGGGTCCCGTTGGGAGAAAGATGACAAGGCAGGAATAAGCCATTTCTTGGAACACATGGTTTTTAAGGGCAGTAAAAAGCGGCCCACAGCGCATGATATTTCCAGTGCGGTGGACTCTTTTGGTGGAGAGTTTAATGCCTCAACTAGCAAAGAGTGGACGAATTTCTATATCAAAAGCTCAACAGATAATGTCAAAAAGGCTTTTGATGTATTAAGTGATATGGTACTAAACCCTTTAATTCGCCAGGAAGACATAGACCGCGAAAAAGGAGTGATTGTAGAAGAAATTGGAATGTACGAAGACACCCCAAGAGCGAAAGTAGAGGACCATTTCGAGCAACTAATTTACAAAGGTTCAGACTTGGGCAGAGACATTATTGGGACCAGAAAAACCGTCAAATCTTTGATGCAGAAAGATTTTGTAAGTTATAGAAACTCACATTATTTTGGAGACAATATGCTTGTAACAGTAGCTGGTGGTGTAACTGAAAAACAGGCACTTGCGCTTGTCAAAGAATACTTTTCAGGCGTTCAGAAAAAAAGCAAAAAGAAAGTCAAAGCGGCGAACGCAAAACCAAGCGGGCCAAAGATTAAGCTGGTTAGCAAAGAAAACGAGCAAGCACACTTCATTCTTGGCTTTTTGGGCAACCCCATGGGTCACAAAGACCGCTATGTTGAGGCGGTTTTAGCTTCTGTCTTGGGTGGGGGAATGAGTGCCAGGATGTTTACGGAAGTTAGAGAGAAAAGGGGGCTAGCCTACGCTGTCAAAACAGGCACGGAACATTATGTAGACACAGGCTACATGTCAACTTACACAGGAGTTGATCCAAAAAAGGCTGAGGAAGCAATTAAGGTGGTTCTTGATCAACATTATGGTTTGGCAAGTGAGAAATATCCGGTGACTGACGAAGAATTAACAAAGGCAAAGGAATACTTAAAGGGCCACATAGCCCTTTCCTTGGAAGACACAAGAGCAGTCAGCGGGTTTTTTGGTGCAAAAGAGATACTTCTTGGCAAAGTTAGTACACCGGACGAAGTCTTTGAGGGAATAGAAAAGGTATCAAAAGAAGATGTTGTAAGGGTTGCTAAAGAGTTTTTTGTTCCAGAGCGCCTAAACTTAGCTATAAACGGACCCTTTAAAGATAAGAAAAATTTCAGTAAACTTATTAAGAAATGACAAAACTTGAACAAACTGTAGTTTTAGTTAAACCGGATGCGGTTCAGAGGGGTTTGGTTGGAGAAATTATATCTAGGTTTGAGAAAAAAGGCCTAAAACTTGTCGGACTCAAGATGATGACAATGGAAGAAGATGTCGTCGAGGAATGGTATGCCCATCTTAAAGATAAAGACTTTTTCAAGGACATAAAAGAATTTATTACTTGGACACCAATTATCGCTATGGTATGGCAGGGGTTGGAAGCTATTTCTGCGGTTAGGAAAATTGTTGGTGTAACAAAAGCAAGAGAGGCGGAGGCAGGATCAATTAGAGGTGACTTGGGTATGAGCCATCAGAATAATTTAATCCACGCATCCGATTC
>CALEZE010000184.1 GCA_937928235.1 uncultured bacterium
CGAGTCCGAGCTCTTCACGCGCAAAGCTTACAGCTTCGCTGACCATGGCATCCATGGTTCGGAAGGTATCGATTCGTACGGCCAACTGACCAAAGAACTTTTCGTGCGTTTCTAGAGGTGTTTCGCTCTCGATACGCTCGAAGCTTGCGAAACCAACATTCACCAGAGCGGTGACATTGGCGCGATTGAAGCTCTTTTTCGTCATTTTGACGTCGTACAGGCGGATGGAAGCTTCTTCCAACGCCTCGCGTTTTGCTATAGCTTCAGGTGGTTCGCCTGCAAGTTCAGCAAACCCTCCGGGGACAGTGAGCATCCATTCACCAGTGCAACTGGCGATGTATTGCTCGATCTCGAAAGGCTCCTGAAAGTCCTCTGGGACGGGGTAGGTTTCGTTGTCATATGGTGCAGGGCGCCACTGCCAGAAGCAGTGAACATAGTAGACCCCATTCACCATTTCGATACCGGCAGTTACACTCCCAGGTGTGGGAAGGCCGGTTCTCGGGTCGATCGCACCGTCGTGCCAACGCACGAGGTCGAATTCGACTTTGACAAGCTCACCATCCTCATCGGTTACTACCTGAGCGTAGTGATTGAAAGCCCCATACTTCGGGTTCTCAATACCTTGCCAAGTAGGATTCCAACCCCATGACTTTTTCTTCATCTTGGGAGGAATCATCCAGACGGGAACAACGGTTGTGTTGCCCCTTTGTTCTGGAGGTGACGGCAGTGTGTCGTAGTACGCAATACCGTCTTTTGTAAAGGTTGGACTAGAGTTCATGGTTTCAACTCCCGTTAACGGGGGGTTGACCTGAAGACTCAATCTTCTAGGTACCAACCAAGCTGTTTCAGCGCCAGACTCAATCTGGTCGCTGGGGACCTTTGGACCACACCGCGCAATTTTACGGTATGGGCAACTTGCATGTATTAGGTGCAAGTCCGGGGAATTTGTGTCCGCAAGTAGCAAGAAATTGCGACCAGCAGGACAAGGAAAAAGTTTCCCCAAAGTATGGAATTTTTGGGTCTTCCTCGGTGAGATGGGCATTTAGGAGATTGGCCGCTTCTTCCAATTCAAAAACCATCGGTCTAGACATAAGATCGTCTTTACCGAGGGTTTCGAGATTTGGATATTCACGGTCTTTGTACTCCTTTTTGACCTTTTCTCTGACGAGGAACTCCTCTAATTCCAGTTTCTGCATGGGTTTTTTGAGGGTCACGAGGACCAAGTGTTTGGAAGTTTTGTTGATGAATTCCGCCGTGTTCTCCCAAATTTCACTTCCCAGTTGAGTATGGAAGAGTCCTTCCACCAAGTCTGGGTCTCTCAAGCCGGGGAAGTCTCTGTCAAAGAGATTCCAGCCAGCGTTATTTTTGGGACCTTGTTGTGCCCACCCTCTGGAGAATTCCACGAAGTGTGCTCCCACACCTATCTGGTATTTCTTTCTCGCTAGGAGAAACCAGTCATAGTCTTCGTTTCCTTCTTCTTTGGGGGAGCGAACCAAAACCATAAGGCTCGCTGTATCCGGCGAAAACCGGAGCGTGCGAACACCTGCAGTTTTAGTAAAGGCTTCCCAAACATTCAATTGCACCCATGCAATATCCAGATTTTGGAATCCATAAAATGCTGAGATGGGGCGGTCATATTGGACTTGTACCTCGTCGATACGAGATCCAACTTTTCGAACATTCCCTGTGAGGGAAGGAACGATACCGTTAACCCTTTCAAGCAGTTTTTGTTCCCAGTCTGGAATTTGGCGAGTTTGTTTAACCTCCTTTCGCCATTCGGAGCTTCCTCGGTGTTTGTCTTCACCGGGGAAGAGGTTTTTTTGCCCCATTTAGCCTCCTTCCCTCGACTCAATCGAGTGGAATTTGTTAGCCTCCAGGCAAACCTGGTAGGCACGGGGTTTTGTTAAGGTGTGGGGCAGAGGACACATTGTGTCCAGGCCCTAATTCTATCAAAAACAGCCTATAAGTAAAGTATTGTGGATCGTGTTTTATCCATTGACAAATTCACTTTCAGGCAGGTAAAATACAGACACTTACCTCAATTAGAGG
>CALEZE010000185.1 GCA_937928235.1 uncultured bacterium
TGTTGTCTACTTGTTAGTTTTTGGTGTGTTTGGCTTTGCAATTGGGGCGATAGTTCCCGCTTTGATCGAACAAACCACGCGCCTCGTAAACGGTATGCCGACATATCTTAACAACCTTGGAATACCTGGATATATAAGCGACCAGTTGGTATCCCAGGGCTTGACTCAGCTTGGCAGTATTCCTGCACAAGTGGCAAGGATCACAATTTCCCTCTTTTCGAATGTGATTGGTGTAATAACAGTTCTCATTTTCGCGTTCTATTTGTTGCTTTCGAGAGAGGGGTTGGATAAACAATTAGGTTTTTTGTTTGGTGACAAGAAAAGCAAGGAGATCACCAAAACAATAGATCTTTTGGAGAAAAAAATGGGAGGTTGGGCAAGGGGCCAGTTCTCATTGATGATGCTTGTTGGTTTTGCAACATATATTGGGCTTACAATTTTAGGCATTCCTTTTGCACTGCCACTGGCAATACTTTCCGGACTTTTTGAAATTGTTCCTTATGTCGGTCCATTTATTGCTGCAGTTCCTGCCGTTGCTGTTGCCCTCGGAATATCTCCAATTACAGGTTTGGCAACCGCAGCACTTGCTTTTTTGATTCAACAGATAGAGGCTTATGTTTTTGTTCCACGAGTGATGGAGAAGTCTGCTGGCGTTAGCCCAATTGTTACGCTTATATCTCTTGCAATTGGTTTTAGAGTCGCCGGTGTTGTTGGGGTTATTATCTCCGTTCCTGTGGTCATTGCTTCATCTGTGCTGTTTAAACAGTATCTCTCCACCTCAAAATAGTGTGCCTCAGTGTGGTATAATATAGGCTGCTGGAGGAAGGACAGCTACCCCGTTTTGGGGAGGAAAGTCCAGACAGCAGAAGGCAGGATGGGCGGCGTAAGCCGTCACCCGTAAGGGCTGGTGCCCTGTTCCTAAAAAGAGCAGGGACATGCTTTGAATTAACAAGGCGTGAGAGCAACAGAGACGAGTCTTTTCCTTTTCTAACTGAAAAGGAGAGAGTGAAACGGGCAATCCCCTCCGCTGCAACCTCCGACCGGGGCGCTTGAGGATGCCTTCCCGAGCCCCAAGGATTGAGGGCCTAGAGAGATGGCTGTTTAAAACAGAATCTGGCTTACTCGCCTCCAGCAAGAAAAGGGCTCGCATTTAGCGAGCTTTTTTCTTGCTAACACCAGAGGGGAGCTATCGTTCTTTGCGAAGCAAAGGTTGATACTCGCCTCCAGCACAAAGGAGCTCACCGAAAGGTGGGCTTTTTTGTGGTACAAACTTGACAAGCGTGTAAAAAATCAGTGAAAATTAGATATCCCGCAAATTTACGGGACTTAAGGGGGTGAGTATACTTTGAATTCATTATCAACTTGGCAAGGAGCACTACTCGCTTCTTGGAGTGAAGTATGGGCTTCTTTTTTAGGGATTCTTCCTAGCATAATTGGCGCAATTGTCGTCTTTGCAATCGGTTTGATTCTGGCCTTCTGGGCCAAGAGATTAGTTGTCGAAGTTTTGAGACTTGCCCAGCTAGAGAAGCTTACCCAGTCAACAGGTGTAGATAAATATCTGTCTAAGGCAGATATAAAAATGACCCTTGTTGAGCTAATCGGAACTGTTGTCGAGTGGTTAGTAATCCTGGTATTTTTCTTGGCGGTTGTCGAGATTTTGGGACTAAGTGTTGTTTCCCAGGTACTATTCGCTGTTTTAGGGTTTATCCCTAATCTTTTAGCTGCTGTACTTATTTTTGCAGCCGGTTATATGGTGGCCGGACTTGCCGACGGTCTTGTTAGAGGCGCACTAGCTTCTGTAGACCATGAGGTAGCAAAACCGCTTGGTAGACTAGCAAGATGGGTTATTCTTTTGATTGCCCTATTTGCAGCAATTGACCAATTGCAAATTGCACAAGGTCTAATTGCAACATTCTTCCAAGGACTAACCTACACAGTAGTCTTAGTAGTGGGTCTTTCAGTAGGACTCGGTGCTAAAGATGTTGTAGGAAAGGTTTTGGACAGCTGGTACAAGAAAATTAGTAAGTAACCTGAAGCTGGCACACGCCAGCTAGTTAGGTTAAGATACCAGTAACAACCAGCATCTCCCATTAGGGAGAGCTGGTTTGTTTTAACAAAATGAAAGAAAGAACAGTCTATTTCGATATTGACGGTTTGCTAACCGATTCCAAGAAGCTTGCTAGTATACACAAAGCGGCTTTGTTACCACTTGTTGGCGCCCCAGAAAGTGATTTTAGTAGTGCGGTAGATGACTACTATAGAAATAGAAAAAGAACCGAGTTTGACCCGGTAGACTTTACGGCCCTGTTATCAGACAGGTTTGCTGTCGGACAGGAAGTTCTCTTGGCAGTATATGAAGATAGTGAGCCCTACAAAGAAGCTTTTTATAATGACGCTTTTTTCGCGTTCGAAAATATATCAAAGCTAGGAAATGAGATGGGTGCATATTCAGAGGCTGCTAACCCCGAACACCAAATGAGAAAAATCGCTATTCCAGGTGCAACAAAGTTTATGGAAAAAGGTTCGATTTTGATTTTGGCCAACAAAACAACTCCGGAAAGTATCGCGCTTGTGGGTAACGGAATTGTGGTTGACGACAAAGTTGAGGTCGTTGAAGCAGTAAAAACTTTAACCAAAGAAGGCGCTATTCCTATACTAGTAGACAGGGAAGGAAACAAGAGTGCTTCCGGTGTCGAGGAGATAGGCGATTTAACCGAACTCCCCGACTTAGTCAAAAAGTTGTAAGTACTTAAATGCTTGCCAAAATAACCTCGGGTGCAACGCTGGGGCTTGATGCCACTCTGGTTGATGTGGAAGTGGATATTGCAGAACAAGGATTGCCAAGTTTCACAATTGTCGGCTTACCAGACAAAGCGGTAGAAGAATCTAGGGAACGAGTCCGTTCGGCTATCAAGAACACCGGGGCGGATTTTCCTTCTTCAAGAATCACTGTAAACCTGGCTCCTGCCGACCTGCCAAAGGCTGGCCCCGCATACGATCTGCCTATCGCCTTAGGGATTCTTATCGCTTCTGGTCAAATAAGTGTGGATGTTAAAGACGCACTCTTTTTCGGAGAAATGTCTTTGGATGGCGGGCTTCGCCATACCAATGGAATCCTCCCCATGGCGTATCTTGCAAAAGGGAAAAAATTTAAAAAGATCTATGTTCCGGAAGTAAACAAGAGCGAGGCTTCTGTTGTTTCGGGGGTCACGGTTTATCCTATTGATTCACTACTTACCTTAATACGCCATTTTTCTGGCGCGGTGCAGGTTCCGGCGGCAAAACAGGTAGCTTTAAAAAGTTTGCTAAAAACCTCAGAGGCAGAATTCGACTTCTCCGAAATTATTGGTCAGGAGCAGGCCAAAAGAGCAATGCAAATAGCAGCCGCTGGAGGTCATAACATATTCATGCGGGGAACACCCGGTTCCGGAAAAACAATGTTGGCAAGGGCGCTGCCCGGAATTTTGCCGACCCTAACAGAAGACGAGGCACTTGAAGTCACCAAGATTTACTCGATTACCGGCAATTTGCAACCAGGACAAGCCATTGTTACTAGCAGATCCTTCAGAAGTCCGCACCACACAACCAGTAGAATAGGTCTCATTGGCGGTGGTAGTAATCCATCACCAGGAGAAGTTTCGTTGGCACACAGAGGAGTTCTCTTCTTGGACGAGTTTCCGGAATTTCCCAGAAATGTTTTGGAAAGCTTGAGGCAGCCGATGGAAGATGGAGTGGTAACAATTTCAAGAGCCAAGGGCACCGTGACATATCCGGCACAATTTGTGCTTGCTGCTGCAAGTAATCCCTGCCCCTGTGGTTACTACGGGGACAAGCAAAAGTCATGTAAGTGTCTCCCTGGGCAAATTAGCAGGTATCAAAAGCGTGTTTCTGGACCAATCCTTGATAGGATAGATATCCACATTGAAGTGCCCTCTGTTGAAACACAGAAACTTATTGGTAAAAGTAAGGCTGGCGGCAAGACCTCTTCCGAAATACAAAAAGCAGTTCAAAAGGCAAGAGATATTCAGCTTAATAGATTTAAAGGAACCAAAATCAAGTCAAATAGCGAAATGAGCACAAAAGAAGTCAAAGAGTTGTGCAAACTATCCGATGATTGTCAGACAATGCTTCGGAGTGCGGTTTCTGCCATGGGGCTTTCTGCGCGAAGCTATTTTAATGTTTTAAAAGTGTCAAGAACAATAGCGGATCTTTCCGGCGAGAATGAAATCTTGGTTAACCATGTAGCCGAGGCACTCCAGTACCGCCCAAACGAGGATTTACTTCTTTGATTTGATAGAATTAAGACCATGAGACTTGTAATACAAAGGGTAAAGAGTGCATCCGTCAGTGTTGTCGAGACGGGCAAAGAAGTTGGGGCAGTTGAACTTGGGCTTTTTATACTAGTTGGAGTTGGCGAAGAAGATACCAAGAAGGACGCTGAGGAGTTGGCAGAAAAAGTTGCAAAGCTCCGTGTTATGGCGGATGCTGAAGATAAGATGAACCTTTCCGTAAAAGATGCGGGAGCAAAAGTACTGGCAGTTTCTCAATTCACGCTTTACGCCGATTTGTCAAAAGGCAACAGACCGTCTTTTGTTAAAGCGGCCAAGCCCGAACTTGCCAAGGAAATTTATGAGCACTTTGTATCTAATTTGGGAGAGCTAGGCGTTGAGGTGGAAACTGGAAGTTTTGGAGACTATATGAATATTTCTGCAGAACTAGATGGTCCAGTTACAATTATTATTGATACCAAACAAAAATGAAAATTTCCTGGAAAAATATTTTCACTACTGTCTTTAAGATTTTTGTGACCGCAACCTTTTTCTCCATTATTTTTGGAGCGCACTACTGGGGTTATTACAAAGGATATGAAGAAGGGGTTTATGAAACGGCCACACACTACGAAGAAACGCTTAAAAATTATGTAAGCAGTGAGGAAAGTGTTGCCCTGGAACCCACAAGCTCGCCTGCTCCAACTCCTAGACCAAGGAGCACGGGGCAAGTGGCAGCCGTTTGGGGAGGTCCGGATTTGTGGGAGGCCGTTAACCAAAGGAGGAAAGAACTAGGGGTAAATCCTTTAGGAACAAAAAGCGAACTTTGCACAATTGCTTCAATCCGTTTAAACGAGCTTTTAGAAGCGGGGAAGCTAGATGGCCATGAAGGATTTAGTAGCCTACCCGAGAGAAGAGAGGATCTTAAGTGGATTTTTGAAACCTACAACATAAGTGAGTTTTTGGTTTCGGGGGCCACTTCGGCGGACGATGCAGTTAATTTGTGGGAAAACACTTTGGGCCACAAAAAACTCCTAACCGGAGGGGAATATGTTTGGGGCTGTACATACGCACAAAATACCTTCGGAGTAGCTATAGCAGCCTACTAATTACAACAAGTCGTTTTCCCTAAGGAAATTTTCCAGCTTCTTTTTGCTAGTAAATTGTCTTCCGATAGAAACAAACAGGCGGTTTGTGTCGCTCCAATATTTTTTAGGAAGAATTTTTGTTAACTCTTTCTCGGTTTGTTCAGGCGTTTTGGTGTTCGCCCAGCCTAAAAGGTTGCTTATCTTGTGGACATGGGTGTCGACAGCTATAGCTGGTGTGCTAAATGCTCTATTTAAAACAAGGTTGGCAGTTTTTCTTCCAACTCCCGGAAGCTCCATCAAGCCTTCTCTGTCCTTGGGTATTTTGTAATCTTTTTCAGATAACAAATTAACTAAAGCTTCCAAGTGCTTTGCTTTGGTTTTATAAAATCCGACAGGGTATATGAGTTTTTCAATATCTCCTTTCTTTAACTTGCCCAAAGTTTGCAAGTCTGGAGCTTTCTTGAACAGCCTCTGTGAGGCTTTAAGAGTGACATCGTCGTTGGTCCGGGAAGAGAGGATGGTGGAAACAAGTGTCTTGTATGGATGGCTGCCAAATATCTCAAGAGGAACTAGTTCATAATTTTTCCTAAAAACCGAAAATACTTCTTTGAAGTTATGCATATTGGAGATATCTTACAATCAAAAGGGCCACTCAGACGAATCTGAGGGAACCCTTTTGGTTAAGTTTCAAAATCGAACTTATCCTCCGATCTTGAACATGGTTGTACCACAAACTTCGCAAACAGCTTTTGTTGCTGGTTTGCCATTCTTCATGGTAACCTTCTGCGCATCCTTACCTTCGCGCTTTTCGCGACATTTTACACAGTACATCATTTATACTTCACCCCCTTTCGCCAGGCTTTCTAGCCTTGAATTAAGTATACCACTACCTCTAGGCACAAGATGAGGCTGGCAAAAAGGATGCTTTTTGCAATATCACGCTTGATCCGTGCGTGGGAGGTATCTTTGGCCGTGGTATTGGCCTTTTTTCGCGTTGCTCTAGCTTTACTTTTTGTATTTGAGTTCGAATTAAATTGACCCTTGACAGAGTCGTGCCTAGACGGCTTTTTTGTGCTTGGTTCCCAACTCACCGTGAACTGGTGCTTGGCAGTTTTCTTGTCTTTTCTTGTCCTTCTTTTTTTAGCCATTGGGCTTTCTTGTGCTATTTATATTAACAGATTGTGCGTTAGTCTTTATCTCCTTGACACTAGTTCGACAAGGTGCATACAATGTTTGAGTTCAAATATTGCTCAAGTGAAGCATGAATGTAGAGATAGTTGTATTAGTAATTGCCGGTTTGTGGTTGTTGGGATTAACAGCAGCCTTTTTTCTACAGGTAAAATTCTTTAACAGATTAACTAAAGGCACAAAAAAAGCCGAGCTTAACAAGCTTCTTGAGAAAATTCTAAGTGTTCAAGAGGGCAACGACAAAGCGATCAAAAGTCTTGAGAAAGAATTAGAGAGAATAGAGAAAGAAGGGCAATTACATGTTCAGAAAGTGGGACTTATCCGATTTAACCCATTTAAAGAAATTGGCGGGGACCACAGTTTTTCTGTTGCCATATTAGACGCGAAAGACACTGGAATAATAGTAACGGGTCTACATACAAGGGATAGAACAAGGGTGTATGCAAAAAATGTAGTAAATGGCAAATCTGAGATCGAACTTTCGACAGAAGAGAAAAAGGCTCTGGAAAGTGCGAGGAAATCCTGAAATAATTTACTAATGAGTCTAAAAACAAAAATAAACCAGCTAGTCGAATCTAAAAAGGCGATGACAGTGTTGTCGTTTGTAGGGTTGTACCTTCTTTCTGCTGGTTTATCTCTTGCTTTCTTCTCCTATTCTTCTGGCCCAACTTTCGTTAACACAGAGGATGCAAGGTCACAAATAGCTGACCTTCCTAAAACAGAAGAGTGTCCAATAAACGGCCAAATGTTTACGGAAGTGGAAAAAGATATTTGGGAAACAAGGCGGCCAATAACTGCAATGATTGAAAATCACGCTGAAAGCAGACCGCTTTCTGGTATCAGCAAAGCCGATGTTGTTTACGAAGCCGTTGCAGAGGGTGGAATCACAAGGTTCATGGCTGTGTTTTACTGTGGGGCGGCTGCTGAGGATGTTAAGATTGCCCCAGTCAGGTCTGCTAGGGTTTACTATATTGATTGGGCGTCCGAATACGGTGACTACCCAATATTCATGCATGTGGGTGGCGCCAATGATTATTCAGGCTTTGGAGATACAGTAAAGGATGCCAGAGCCCTCGAGCTTTTGGAGAGTTTGGGGTGGAGAGTGCCTGGAGGGAACGACTTGGACACAACTTATGACTCCGGATTCCCAATTTTCTGGAGAAACTATGAGAGACTAGGGAGAACAGTTGCCACGGAACACACAATGATGGCGTCTCTCGATGCTGCTTACGAAGAAGCCGAAGAGCGAGGTTTTACAAACGAGTACGATGGGGATTCTTGGGACGAAGACTTTACCCAATGGCAGTTTGAAGATGGTGAGCCTTCTTCAAACCCTTCTGCAACCAGAATCTCTTTTGGTTTTTGGGACAACCAGTCTAATTACGATGTGACATGGAATTACGATGCGGCGAGCAACAGTTACCTTCGGGCGAATGGAGGAAAGGACTTTATTGATCACGAAACAAAAGAGCAAATTTCGGCATCTAATGTGGTTGTGATGTTTGTTGACGAGCGCGGCCCAGTTGACAGGAACAAACACATGCTATATACAACAGTTGGAGAGGGCGATGCTTTGATTTTTGCCAACGGCAGTGTTATCGAAGGCACTTGGGAGAAAGACAGTAGAACAAGTAGGACAATATTCTACGACGAAAGCGGTGACGAGATAAGTTTTGTAAGAGGCAAGATCTGGATTGAAGCTGTTCCTTCTGGGAACGACATTAATTACTAGTCTCCTGCCCAAAAATATGGCTGAACTAGGAGACATTATTACTTCAAAAGTAAGGATAAAGATTTTAGAGATCTTTTTTTCTGATTTAAGCGAAATGTACCATGTTAGGGGTTTGGTGCGTGAAACCAAGGAAGAAATAAATGCAGTAAGGCGGGAACTGGAAAGACTTGAAAACGCAGGCATCCTTAAAAAAGAGGCAAGGGGCAACAGGCTCTACTACTGGGTTAGAAATGATTATCAGTTTTTTGGGGACCTTTTGTCTATGGTATCCAAGACCACAGGATTAGGAAAAGAAATAATAAGTAACCAGAAAAAAATTGGACGTGTTAATTACGCCATGTTCTCGGGCAAATTTGCAAGGCGAAAAGATAGAAAGAAGGACGACGAAGTAGATATATTAATAGTTGGCGATATAGTTCTTCCTGAATTGGCAAATATTATCAGGATTGAGGAAAGTAAAAGGAGCAAAGAAATTAACTACACAGTGATGAGTAGAGAGGAGTATGAATTTAGGAAAAAGAGGCGGGACCCATTCCTTTTGGGGATTCTTTCGGGGAGCCGCATTATGGTAATTGGAGACGAAGAGGATCTAGTTAATTAAATGTTCACTTCACCTGCCAAGAGACTTATTGCGATTGCGCTATTAACTATTGTTGCGCTTTTCATAAGTTTGCCACGGGAAGTTCCACTGATAAATAAGAAATTTGAACTCGTTTTAGGTTTGGACCTAGCTGGCGGGAGCCACCTGGTTTTTGAGGCAGATACATCACAAATATCAGAACTAGACAAAAGCGATGCGCTTGAGTCTGCAAGAAACATAATTGAAACTAGAGTCAACTTTTTTGGTGTTTCGGAGCCAAATGTTGTCATATCCTCCTTCGAGGGAAGGGATAGGATAATAGTTGAACTACCCGGCGTTCGTGACACCCAAGCTGCAGTTGATTTGATAGGAAGAACAGCTAGGCTAGACTTCAGGGAGCTCTCTGAAGGGACAGAGGCGACAGCAGCTGCGACTCTGGCAAATACCAAACCCACTGGCTTTACTGGTGCAGACTTCAAAAAAGCGACACCATCTTTTGATCAAAATGTGGGGTCTCCTATTGTTGCCTTTGAAGTTAAGGAGGAAAGTGCTGACAAATTTGAAGAAATAACTACTCGCTTGATTGGTGAAAGGTTAATTATTTTTCTAGACGAGATTCCCGTTACAGATGCTATTGTTCAACAACCAATAAGGAATGCGGGTCAGATTACAGGGGGTTTTACAAATGAACTAACCAAAGAAATTGCAAAACTTTTAAATGCCGGAGCATTGCCTGTAGACATTGAACTGGTGCAACAAAAAACAATTGGAGCAACTCTTGGTGCCGAATCAATAGAAAAAAGTGTTAATGCGGGGATGATTGGTTTGGGTATGGTTATTGCATTTATGATTTTGTCCTATGGTCGGTTGGGAGTTGTTGCCTCCGTAGCACTTGCTGTTTTTGGTGTTTTGACGCTTGCTCTTTATAAACTTATACCAGTTGTCTTGACACTTCCTGGAATTGCAGGCTTCTTGCTTTCAGTGGGTATGGCGGTTGACGCTAATATTTTAATCTTTGAAAGATTTAAAGAGGAAAAATTACTGAGAGACTGGGGAGAAGCTTTGGAAGTTTCGTTTGGACGAGCGTGGGATTCCATTAGGGATGCAAATATCGCGACCTTGGTGACAGCTTTTATACTTGCAAACCCTCTCGACTGGAATTTTTTGCATACCTCAGGACCCGTTCGTGGTTTTGCTATAACTTTGACGCTCGGTATAGTTATCAGCCTTTTTACTGGCGTGGTTGTGACGAGAAACTTATTGAGAGTGTTTGTTAAGGAAAGGAAAAAATGAACTGGCTTAAATACAAAAAAATATATTTTGTGCTTTCATTCTTAATGATATTTGCAAGTGCTTATGGTTTGCTTACATGGGGATTAAGACAAGGAATAGACTTTAAGGGAGGGGCAATTGTTGAGTTTGTTTCTCAAAATGAAGTTGCAACCGAGGACTTAGTTCAAAATGCTGAAAACTTGGGGTTAGACGATGTATCTGTTCAAGAGACGGACACGGGCTTTATTGTTCGGACTTCGTCAATTACACCACAAGAGCGTGAAGACTTGAGTAATTATGTATTTACCCAATCTGAAGAGGCGCTTGAGGTGAGGTTTGAAGAGGTCGGTCCATCAATAGGCCCCGATCTTGTTAAAAAGACTGTGTATGCACTTTTAATTGCTTCTGTGGGAATTCTTCTGTGGATAGCAATCCAGTTCAAGAATTTAAAATATGGCGCCTCTGCCATTTTGGCAATGCTTCACGACACATTTATACTGGTGGGTAGCTTTGCCTTTTTAGGGCACTTCTTTGGCGCAGAGGTTGATTTCCTTTTTGTTACGGCGCTACTTACAACGCTTTCCTTTTCGGTTCATGACACAATCGTAGTTTTCGATAGGATAAGAGAAATTGAAGGAAAGAGTGGTGAAGAGTTTACCGATATTGCGAACAGAGCTTTGTCAGAAACTATGGTTCGTTCACTTAATAATTCATTTACCATCATATTCATGCTCATAGCACTGGTCTTATTGGGCGGTGTGACAATAAAATGGTTTGCACTGGCGCTTCTAATTGGAACTGTTCTTGGAACATATTCCTCGCCGTTTGTGGCAGTACCGCTT
>CALEZE010000186.1 GCA_937928235.1 uncultured bacterium
AGCCTCTCTGATTGTCTATAAAATTCATCCCAAGTCAGACCAAGCCAGGAAAGCCCTTCCTTGATGACATCTATTCCACCTTCAACTTCTCGCTTTTTGTCTGTATCTTCAATTCGCAAAATGAATTTGCCACCATTTTTCCTAGCAAAAGCAAGGTTAAAAAGGGAAACATATGCAGTTCCCACATGTGCCATCCCAGTTGGGGACGGAGCTATTCGTACTCTTACCATTAATTGAATTCTACATTCTCTTGAGTCTATACTCAAAACATGGCCTCTTTAACTCAAGTAGCTATAACAACCAGGAAAACCATTCGCTATGGAATAATCGGGGTTTTTGCCCTCATAGCTTTGAGGATTTTGATTGGTGTGGGAATAAGAGCCTATCGTTATTTCTTCCCACCACCTCCACCGCCACCAACCGTAGCCTTTGGTAGGTTACCTTCTATTAACTTTCCAGAAAGCGAAGGGGAGAATTTAAGCTTTGTTCTTGAAACACCAGAAGGCGGGCTTCCTACATTACCCACACAAGCAAATGTTTATTTCATGCCAAAGCTTTCGCCAAATCTTTTGTCCCTGGAGGCAGCAACAGTAAAGGCCATTGACCTGGGATTCACCGGAGAACCACAAGAGGTTTCGCAAACAATTTACCGCTTCCCCCACGGTGACGCCCCAGCAACACTTGAGGTAAACATAATTACAGGAATATTTTCCATCAGCTACGATTTGGCGAACGATTCTTCACCTATTGAAAGAATACCGCCTTCTCCTGAGGTAGCAGCTGCCCAAGTAAGATCTTATCTTTCATCTGCAGACCTACTACCGGAAGACTTAATAGGACCCACAAGTCACACTTTTCTTAAGATTGAAGATGGACAACTAGTAACAGCGTTGGGACAATCCGATGCAGATTTGGTAAAAGTAAACCTTTTTAGGAAAGACTACGAAGCTTTTCCAAGCATGCCGTCTGACCCAGACCAAGCAAATATTTGGTTTATGGTAAGCGGCGCCAGAACCAGAGAAAAACAATTCATTGCAGCAGAATATCACTACTTCCCAATCGATGAAGCCCAAGGGGCAACCTATCCCTTAAAAACTGCGGAGGATGCGTGGAGCGAACTTCAAGCTGGCCAGAGCTTTATCGCAGGCGGAGGGAACCAGGAAGGGCCAATAGTGATAAGAAGAGTTTATCTTGGCTACTACGACCCGGATGCTCCGGAGGAATTTTTCCAACCAATTGTTGTTTTTGAAGGGGACGGCGGATTTTTCGGGTATGTCCCGGCTATCAGTCCAGAATATTATGGCGAGTAAGCGAGCCACAAGCTCTACTTACGGAGACTAAGAAGGTCAATCTCTCTCCATTCATAGTTTCCATAAATCCACTCAATTAGCTCTTCCGTTTCCCCAAACCTATCCTGACTTCCAAGAAGTGCAATCATCACTTCTTTCTCTCCTCTTTTGACATAAGTAACCAAGTTTTCTCTGGAATTATATGTCCAACCAGTCTTAACCCCCAGTACACCATCTACCTTACCAATAAGCTCATTAATGTTTGTTAAACGGTGTCTAATGATGCCGTCCACACTTTGGGCTAAATGGTTCTCTGTGGAGACCACCTGTGCAAACCGTTCGTTTTCCATAGCATATGTTGCAATACGAACTAGATCCTTGGCTGTTGAAATATGGCCTGCATCCTCAAGCCCAGAAGGATTAGCGAAATTACTATTCCCTAGACCCAAATCCCGCGCCTTTGCATTCATTGCAGCAACAAAAGACACCCTTCCACCCGGATAATTGTAGGCAAAGGCCTCAGCTGCATCATTCGCACTATAAATTAATAAACCATACAGAAGATCTCTTGCGGCAATTCCTTCACCTGCAATGAGCCCCATCTTCTGACCTTCAACATATCCTGGTCCCACGGTAAGAATGTCGTCGTTTTTAAAAGCTTCCATTGCAACAACCGCTGTAACAATTTTTGTAGTTGAGGCAGGAAGAAGTGGTTTTTCCGGATCTTTTTCGTAAAGAACCGTTCCCGACGAAAGGTCTACCGCCAGAACTGATTGGGCCGAAATTATTGGAAAATTAGCATCCTCTTTCAGGTGGGGAATTGGAGCAAAGTCATATTGTCCAAGAACTTTTTCTATTATTGGCAAATTACCAAGCGGTTTTTCGGTCGAGATTGCAAGGGCAGAAGAACTGATAAAAACAAAGGCCAATATAGCCAGATACAAGAGGTTCTTCTGTAGATACTTGCGGAGGTTCATTCGATGACTTTAATACTGAGTTCTTTAAGCTGCTTCTCTTCCACTTCGCTTGGAGCATCAAGAGCAGCTGTTTGGCCAGAGGCAGAAGTTGGGAATGCCATAACTTCGCGTACACTAGGTTCCCCCGTAACGGCCATCAAAAAACGGTCCAAACCCGGAGCAACACCTCCGTGCGGTGGAACACCAAAAGTAAATGCTTCAAGCATGTGTCGGAACTGCTCTTTTTGCTCTTTTGTAAAACCAATCAGTTCAAAAACCTTTTCCTGTACCTTCGGGTCATGAATCCTTACACTCCCGCCACCAACCTCTAAACCGTTTAAGACCATGTCGTGTTGCAAACCCCGTACTTTTGTGGGGTCCTCGTCCAAAAGTTTTACATCGTCTGGGTGTGGCGCTGTAAACATGTGATGGCTTGGTGCGAACTTGGCAGAACCTGAGCCGTGGAAAAAGTCTTCCTTTGATTGTTCTGTAAATAGCGGGAAGTCAACCACCCAGCAAAAAGCAAGTTCGTTTTTGTCATCTTTGTTTTTTCTCAAATCTGGTCTGTCAGATCCGTACTTTTCCACTGCTTCTTTGTGCGAAATTCTGGGCCAAGGAGTTTTTTGTATTTTCTTCTCTGGAAAAACTTCCTTAACAAGGCTTGTAAATAGTTCTTCAGTGAGTTGAAGTATGTCTTCTTGTGTGACGAAGCTCATTTCTAAGTCGAGCTGGGTAAATTCCCCATAGGCCCTGTCCGCCCTTGGGTCTTCGTCTCTGAAAACGCGGGCTAGTTGAAAGTATCTTTCAAACCCCGCAACCATTAAGAGTTGTTTGTATTGCTGTGGGGATTGCGGCAAAGCGTAAAATTTGCCTGGCTGCAAACGCGAGGGTACCAAGAAATCTCTCGCTCCTTCAGGAGTGGTTTTGGTTAAAATTGGAGTTTCAATTTCAACAAAGTCTCGCTCGATTAGCCACTCCCTCATGTAGTTGGCAACCTTGGAACGAACGCGAATGTTTTGGGCCATGCGGCTCCGCCTTAAGTCCAAATACCTCCACTTGTTTCTAACAGTTTCATCAATATCATGTCCGTCAGTGTCTAGTGGTAGTGGTAATTCCTTGGCGTCATTTACTACTGTGAGTTTTTCTATTTGAATTTCTACTTCTCCAGTTGCAAGATCTTTATTCACAAGCTTTTCTGGCCTCTTGGCAACTTCTCCTACAATTTCCACCACAGATTCTGCTGTTACTTTGGGTAAACCTTGGCCAACACACTGCACAACCCCGCTTCTGTCTCGAAGGTCTATGAATGTAATCTTGCCATGATCACGCACGCTATCTACCCAACCAAGAAGCGTAACTTTCTCACCAACACCCTCAGGAGTTTCTTTTACTAAAGTTCTTGACATGCTAAGCGTATTTTATGATGTTGCTCCAGCCTTGACAAGAACGGGGATGTCTGCAGTATAATTTGAGCACATGCTTAAAGTTAGGAACCAAATTCACAACTCCTTTTCCTTCATTAGAAGGTAAGGGTTTGGTGGATTTGTCTTAACCCAAAAGCAGACACCAAACCTCCTAGCAAGGAGGTTTTTTAGTCTCTGAAAGTTCTTTGAAATAAGTTTTTGAGCGGTAAAAAGGGTGAAAAGCACCTTTCTTTCCGCTCAAAAGCGGATATTACCCACTATTTTTTGAGGAGTGTGACATGTCATCTGATAAGCGTGAAGAAACAGGAGAGCTCCCCATTCTTCGCCACGACCAACCAAGCAGCCTTGGGGCCGGCATGATGTCGGACATTGGATAACGGGGAGTCCATGACACTCTCCACCAAGATACTGACGACAAAAGGCTTAAGAAGCGCCCCGAGCGCATCGACAGCGAAGTCGGCAGAATGATGGGGCTACCAAAAAATAGCAAAGGGGAATATTACATTCCTGGGGACTAGGGAGGAAACTAAGGAAAGTGCTTGCACATAGCGCAACGCAAATTTCCTATCCCCCCCAATTAAGCCCTCACATGTCAGTCTTGTTTTCTCAACTTTTAGTTGAAAACAAGCATTGTGAGGGTTTTTGTTTTAATTAGTGGCCAAATCTTTAACTCTTAGTTCAATGCTTCTTCTGCCATTCCAGATGTTTTCTTCAACATTGTAAACAACATCTACCTTGCCTTTTTCTTCAATGTCTTTCAGTAAAAAGCCTTTATTGAAAGCAATTGCTTCAAAAACAACTGGCGGTTTGGCAAGTCTTAGTTTCAAATGATCCCCTGTTTTCCCAACGGTCCGCGCGCTTACCACATCCAGACCTATAGTTAAGAATGTCGGTCTTGGGTTTCCTATCCCTGCTGGTTCAAATTTTTTAAGAGCCTCAACAAATTCGTCACCTACAATGTCTGGTTCAATTTCCATATCGCCCTTGCGCGTTCTTGTTAAAACATCTTCTGTGAGTAAAGGCCTAGCTACCTTGTTAATCTTCTCTGTAAACTCGCCGATCTTGCTGGTTTCTAAAGAAAGACCTGCTGCCATGGGGTGCCCCCCTGCTCCCAAAAGCATCTCCTCAACTTTTCTTATTGCCTCAATTATGTTAAACCCAGAGATAGACCTTGCAGATGCTTTCGAAACATCTTTTCCTTTAGAAAAAACAATGGCCGGTCTGTAAAACTCTTCAACCAATTTTGATGCGGCGAGTCCAACAACCCCTTCATGGTAACTTTCGTCTGAAACAACGATGACACTAAGCTCCTCGCCATCTTTATTAGCAGCGCTTTTGGCATGAAGGACAACTTCTTCAACCACTCTTTGTCTTTCTTTGTTCGTTTCACCTAAAAGATTGGCAAGCTCGCTCGCTCTTTTGGGGTCCGTCGTGCACAGAAGTCGAAGAGAATCTATGGCGTGCTGCATCCTTCCCATCGCGTTTAGCCTTGGTGCAATTAGAAAGTTAACATGATAAGTGTTAATCCCTTCCTTCTCTATTGCCGCCTCTTTAAATAGCGCGTTTAAGCCAACTCTTTTTGTTTTGGCCAAATCCTCCAGGCCATATTTAACAAAAGATCTATTTGCATAAAGTAAAGGAATTTGGTCTGCAATTGTTCCTATTGCCGCAAGCTCCAAAGAAGGGGCTGGGGAAGATTTTTTGCCGAGTTCGGAAAGCACTTCGCGCGCAAACACCCAAGCAATACCTGCTCCGCCAATTTCTGTTGTGTGGATAACGGCATGCGCCTTGGGAAGTTTCTTTCCTTTTGCATGGTGATCCGTAATCAGAACATTTATCCCCAACTCATTCGCTTTTTCAACTGCTTCGTTTGCCACAATGCCGTTGTCGACAGTAATTATTAAAGACAGTTCAGGATTTTCCTTTTTTAGATTACTAATGCTCTCGGCGTTAAGGCCGTAGCCTTCGGAAAACCTTTCCGGTATGTAGGGCATTGCGTTTATTCCCAACCCAAAAAGTGCCTCCCACAAAATAGCCGTTGCACAAATACCATCTGCATCATAATCCCCATAAACTACAACCTTTTCTTTTTGCTTAAGAGCCTTTTTAACCCTATCCACACCTTTCTTTACAGCGTCTTTAGTTAGTCCAACATCTTTGAGACTCACTTCTCCCGGTTTTTTGGGAGAAAGGAACTCCTCTCTCTCTTTCTTTGTCTTTAAGCCGCGATTTTGGAGTAGAACATCGACAATCTCGTCTGTTGAGAATTTCTTCTTTTTCAAATCAGCCAACACATCCCAGTTTTTCATCAAGGTCATTATATCTCATAGAGACTATTCGTTCTTTAGAGGGAGGGTGAAGTAGAATATAATGTAGTCATGAAACTTACTCTTCCACCATTCGTTCTTGAAATTATTGAGCGAATGGAAAAAGCGGGCCACGAGATTTATATCGTAGGAGGAGCCGTAAGGGACCTTATTACCACCCGCGAATCCGACGACTGGGACTTCACGACAAATGCATCTCCAGAGGAAATCCTAGAAGTCTTTCCGGACGGATTTTACGACAACAAGTTTGGAACAGTTGGTGTTTCTCATGAATCCTCTCCCAACCCGTATGAAATAACCACATACAGAACAGAGCACGGGTATTCCGACTCAAGACGCCCCGACAAGGTTGAGTGGGGCAAGTCTCTCAAGGAAGACTTGCAAAGACGCGACTTTACAATAAACGCTATTGCCCTTAACCCCAAAAAGGGTGATGTGGAAGTAATTGACCCCTTTGATGGCCAAAAGGATCTTGAAAAAAAGATTGTGCGAGCAGTTGGAGAAGCAGACCAAAGATTCAGAGAAGATGCACTCCGAATGATGCGTGCAGTGAGGATAGCCGCGGAACTTGGTTTCACCATTGAGGAGGAAACCTTTGAAGGTATAAAGAAAAATGTCTCACTAATTAACAAAATTGCAAAAGAAAGAATTAAAGATGAGCTTTTTAAAATCATGGCTTCACCCAATCCATACGAAGGGATGCTTCTTTTTAGAAATTCAGGGCTCATGGCAGAGATACTCCCGGAGATGGAGAAAACTTTTGGAGTTGAACAAAAGAGTCCCGGAAGACATCACATCCACGATGTTGGAACACACAGCATGCTTTCTTTAAAAGAAGTTGCAAAAAGGAACACCGACCCTTTGGTACGGTTTGCGACCATGATCCACGACATCGGAAAACCACAAACATACAAAATGCTCAAAAACGGCACCATTACTTTTTACAATCACGAAGTTGTGGGTGCTTCAATAGCCAAGAACATCGCAGAGCGCTTGAGGTTTTCGAGAAAAGAAACTGGAAAACTTATTAAGTTTGTCCGCTGGCACCAGTTTACCGTAACGGAGGAGCAAACAGATGCAGCAATCAGGCGTTTTATGAGAAGGGTTGGCAAAGAAAATGTGCCGGACATGCTAGACCT
>CALEZE010000187.1 GCA_937928235.1 uncultured bacterium
CTGTCCTCGATGTGGACACTATCAGGGCCTCGGTCCGAACTGGAGCTTTGGTAGATCATATGTTCGCGCCCCTTCAATGGAGGAACCTGTAAAGGAAGTTTCTGGATCAGACCTCTGTCCTACGACCAATTGCAGTTTCCAGCTTAAACACAGCCACTCGCGTTTTTGTCCGAAGTGTGGAGTGGCGCTCGACTGGACTTGCTTAGAAAGTTTTGGTCCGCGTGGGGGGATTCGCTGCAGTTTGCAGTGGAGTTAATTTCAAAATTTGCGTGTTAAAAGGTGCTTGGGGTGGCAGATATTGCTATGTGATTTTACATACATGTCTGTCACCCCAGTTTTCAATATCTAAGAACTAGTCATGTCAGAAAGATTAAACATACCGGCACAAGCTCTGCCTGGTTATTTTGAAAGCGCCAGAAAAAAGGGGCTGGTTAATGCGTGTTTTGAACTAGCAGGTCTTGAGCCATCCGTTTATTTTAAACAAAGGGGCGGGAACGAAGCAGGCCATCAGGGTGTGTTGTTTGAGCTCGGGAGTGCAGTTTCCATTCTGGTTGACAGCCTCGATTATCACAACGGTGAACAGATGACTGCTTTCTCGAAGGCGCTTGGAGCTTATGCAGATCTGACAGAGATAATACCTTTTAAATCTGTTGATGAGAGTAATGTTGTAAATTCCTTAACTGCTTTAACCAAGTCGGTGGTGGATACAAAACCAGTTTTGTTGCCCTTTGTCATGTGTCCCGATGTTGATTTTCATGAAGGAAGACTGTCGACTAACTTGTCCGACAGTAGGAAAAAGGAAATCGACCTGGTTTCAAAAGCGATTGAAATTTTTAAGAAACACGAAATTGAACCTAGTCTAAGGTTAATTCTAGGAAACGATTGGTTTCACCCGTTGGTTAGGCAATCCCAGGAAGACCCATCAAGCGTGGAAGTTAAAGATATCGAGCAGAATCTTCTTTCCCTGAAGGAAGAAGTTGCTGGGGTGGTTGATTGTTGTGGCATTGATCTAATTACAACCCTTCCAGGTTTTCAGGAGTACCAAAGAACTTTTGAGCATATAAAAACGAAACTCAAGTCGGATGAGCAATGGAAGAAAGTTGCCAAAACCTATCAAGAAAAGGCCAAAGGAAAAAGAAGTATGTACTACCAAACACTTGGGGAATCGCAAAGGGAAGAAGTTGCAACCGATGATGTAGCTTTGTATGTAGCGACAGCCAAACTGCTTGTTTCTATGATAGATTCAGAAGTGGAGACAGGAAAGGTGTCTTCAGGGATAATTTTAGCTATGGAATCAGACCCGAGCAGCTTAGCCAGGTTTTACTTGGACGGTGGTTTGTCTGCAAGTATAATAAACTTGGGTACAAGGTATGAAAATAATTGATTTAACAGCCCCAATTTTTGACAGAATGCCTGTTTATCCAGGAGACCCGCCGGTCAGAGTCCGCCCGGTGCATTTTATAAAACAGCAAGGCTGGAGATTAAAACAACTAGAAATATCGACCCATACAGGGACACATGTAGATGCCTTTTCTCACATGGATAGTCGCGGAAGGAGCTTGGATAGTATTTCTCTGGATAATTTTTTTGGTAAAGCAATTGTGGTGGAGGAAGCGGACGATTTTCCTAAGAACACAGGACTCGTTTTTTCGGGAAAAAAAGAATTAAAGGTTTAGCTTCTGGAAAAATTACTCTCAGCTAACCCAAAGTTTGTTGCAGTTGGCGACGGGAAAGGACATTCAAGTTTGAGTATCGAACTAGAGAGAAAACTTTTGCATAATAAAATTGTGACCTTTACAGACCTGGTGAACATACACAAACTTCCTAAGAATAAAACTTTTACTTTTTACGGTTTTCCATTGAAAATAAAAGGAGGGGACGGTTCTCCAGTAAGAGCTGTCGCCATATTGTAATGCCAAAAAACGAAATTCGAACAAAGATTAAGCAGATAGTTGGTGAGCAAAATATCCACCTCGAAACCCCTGAAATTGCAGAGCATGGCGATTATGCAACAAATGTTGCTATGGTT
>CALEZE010000188.1 GCA_937928235.1 uncultured bacterium
AACCTGATTGCAGACGATGTGCCGGCAGGAAAAGACGAAAATGAGAACAAAGTTATTAGAAAGTGGGGAGAACCAGCTAAATTTGGGTTTAAGCCCAGGGATCATGTGGAGCTAGGCGAGGCATTAGACATAATAGATCTAAAAAATGCTGCGGAAGTCGTAGGTGCTCGTTTTGCTTATCTTAAAGGTGACGCAGCGCTTTTGGAATTTGCTTTGGTCCAGTTTGTTATGGAGAGCTTGACTAGCAGAAAGACATTAAAGGAGATTGCTGGCGATTATGACAGTAAACCATTTATTCCTGTTGTTCCGCCGGTTATGATCAAGGAGGAAGTTTTTGCGAGGATGGGCAGGTTGCACACTAAGTATGACCGTGTCCATATCAGGACCGACGATTTGTGGTTAATTGGAAGTGCTGAGCACACTTTGGGACCGTTGCACATGGATGAGGTGTTAAACGAAAAAGATCTTCCAATTCGCTATGTTGGTTTTTCGACAAGTTTTAGAAGAGAGGCAGGAAGTTATGGAAAAGATACAAGAGGAATCTTGAGAGTCCATCAGTTTGACAAAGTTGAAATGGAGTCTTTTACCACACCTGAGAATGGTTTGAGAGAACAGGACTTCATGGTGGCAATACAGGAATATTTGATGCAGCATCTAGAGATTCCGTATCAAGTGATCTCAATCTGTACTGGAGATATGGGTGCGCCAGACTTTAGGCAAATTGACATCGAAGCGTGGTTGCCAGGGCAAGATAAATACAGAGAGACTCACACATCAGACTATATGACTGATTACCAGTCAAGAAGGCTAAATACCAAAGTTGCTAGGAAGGGTGAGACAGAGCTTGTGCACATGAATGACGCTACTGCTTTTGCGATAGGTAGAACCATAATTGCCATACTTGAAAATAACCAACAAAAAGACGGTTCTGTCAGAATTCCTAAAGTGTTGCAAAAATATATGGGCAAGGATACAATCCGCTGAAGATGGGAAGAGAAGAAAGACAAGGTCCAAGGGGAGGGAGTAGCGGACTACCATTGTATGCAGAGCCTGTAACTAGACTAAGGAGAGGTGAATCAGATACGCGTGCACCCATTCTGGTGGGAACTGAAGCAAGTGGAAAAGAACATCAAACTCCTGGAAGTGATTTATCAGACCCTAAAAAGGAAATACCTCAAGATAGAATCAAACGCGGTTAACCCCGCCCTGCTCACTAAAATTTAACCTTTTCCATCTTCTGTTTTTTCTTTGTGTCTGTAGAGCGCGGTTTTTCGGGCCAGGGGTACATCATCATTTCTGATATAGGAATCTGTAGAACCTTATCCTCTTGTTTTACAACAATAACAATATCTATTCCTGACCTGAGGCTATTTTCATAAATTAGTTGTTTGCAGATGTGGCAGTTTGGACCTGTGATTGCAACAACATCCTTCTCTCCGTGTATGGCAGCATGAGCCAAAGCAGTTGCTTCAGAGTGCATTGTTAGAGTGTCCGTGTCCGAGAGATAAGACACTCCGGTGTAAACATTTCCCTTTTTGGTCATTAAAGCAACAGCGTATCCGCTTTCAGGAATGGGGTATGTATTAGTCTTGGCATCTGCTTCTGCTTTGAATAAGGCCTCGCACTCAGTTTTGTCCAAATGGTATTGAATTTTTCCTTTTACTTTCTTTTTTGTCATTTTACTCACCCGTCACTTCCCAGATGTGTCCGTCAGGGTCTTTAAAGTAGGCTACTGTTTGCCCCCACGGAGTTGTTTTTGGACCTTCAAAAATTTCAACACCTTTTTTGGTAAGGTCCTTGCATGTATTTTCGACATTCTCCACCTGGAAAGCAACCAGATTTCCGCCGGTAGACCCCATGTGGTTTTCAGGAAACATAGCGGTTGCAGCATCTTTTTGGAAAATTGCCAATTCTGTGCCCACAAGTCTGAAATTTGCAAAACCATCTTCTTGCACATTTACTTCCAGACCCAAAACATTTTTGTAAAAGCCGAGAGACTTTTCGAAGTCTTTAACTAATAGACAAACTGCAAATAATTTATCAAACATTCATACCACCTCCCTTGTTGTGTTTTATCATTTTATATTTGCCTCTCTCGTTTTTCGGTGGTTGCGCGTCCACCCTGCCATTGCCCGCGATATGTGTGAACCGCCTTGCCCTTTACTTCCACAAAATATACAGAGACATATCTTGCGCCAAGCTCTACCTCAACAGGGATGGACCCTGCATTAAACAGTCCAAAATAGAGCGGCCCTTTATATCCCGGGTTGGCAAACCCTGTCCGGAGGATAAGGCCAGAGCGGAAGGTTGTACTTCTTGGTTTAAAGAGTGCCGCAATATTTTCCGGCAGATTTACTTCCTCGATAGTTTTTGTCAGGTAGTATTCACCAGGTTTCAAGGTAAAACTTTGGCGCTTTTTTTCGTTGAAGGAGGCAAGTTCTTCGAGCTTCGGAGTTTCTCTTTCTTCTATTCCCAAAAACGCTTTGCCTTTTAGTCTGTAGAGTTTTTCCAGTCGTAGATCGAAAACTGCACCCTCTGGATTCTTTCGCTCTCTTTCGGATAAACCAGTTACTAGTTTATGAGATTTAATAAGTTTTTTAAGCTCTGAGTGTCCAAGTATCATTCTTTCTCGTAATAAATCTTATCTTTAAGCTTCTCTGGCAACAAGTCCTTCTTGTCGTATTTCTCATAGCCCTTGCCATACCCCATGTTCTTCATTAGCTTAGTCGGCGCGTTTCTAATCTTCATCGGAACTGGTAAATTGCCGTGTTTTTTTACATCACCAAGTGCAGAGAAATATGCATCATAAGCGGACCTGTCTTTTTTCGCACTTGCAAGATAAGCGGTGCCATGCGCGAGATTTATGGCACATTCTGGGTAGCCTATGGTTTCGCAGGCTCGGAAAACCTCGTTTGCAACAACTAATGCCGTTGGTTGTGCCATGCCAATATCCTCTGAGGCAAAAACAACCATGCGGCGGGCGATGTAGAGAGGGTCTTGTCCTGCCTCCACCATGCGAGCCAGGTAGTAAAGTGCGGCATCCACATTCCCAGCTCTCATACTTTTTATATAGGCAGAAATGATGTTGTAAAACTCTTCACCTTTTTTATCAAAAGTGAGCTGTTCCTTTTGCAGCGCCTCCTCAATATTTTTAAGTGATATAGAGCCACCCTTGGCCAGGTGAGATGCAATTTCTAAGACAATTAAAGCAACTCGTGCATCGCCATTGGCCGATTCAATCAGGAAATTAGTTGCTTTTTTGCCCATTTTTTTCTTTACTTCCTTTAAACCTTTTTCAACAATTTTCCTAAGCTCTGTCTCCTGAAGCTGGTCTAGTGTGAGCACGCGAGTGCGGGAAAGAAGTGGGCCAATAACTTCAAAGGAGGGGTTTTCCGTAGTTGCCCCTATCAAAATTATTGATCCGTCTTCGACATGGGGAAGAAGTTTGTCTTGTTGTGCTTTGTTAAAACGGTGTATTTCGTCCACGAAAACAACCGGAGCAAAAAGTGACATCTGGTTTTTCTTGCCCTCTTTTATTACGGCTTCAATATCTTTAACGGATGTGCTTACCGCAGAAAATTCATGAAATGGCCTATCTAGTTCGCTTGCTATGATTCTGGCCAGAGTGGTTTTACCAGTTCCTGGTGGTCCCCAAAAAACCAATGAAGGAAAAAAGTCCGTGTCCTTGGCGTTTTTAAGTAGCTTTGTAACAACACCGTCTTTACCTGCAATTTTCTCTTGGCCAAAAAAGTTTTTGAGATTATCGGGACGGAGTCTGTCTGGAAGGGGTGCGTTAACCATAAAAACATTTTACAACCGAAGAAATACCGAAGCAACACTGGATTTGAGATTTGAGATTTAGGATTTAAGATATAGGAGTGGAACCAAAGATAATTGAAACAAAGAAATCTAAATTAAGCGGCAATATCCGCGTTGTAAAAAGTTTGGGCTTAGGGAAATATATACAAGTGGAGGGACTTACCCAATCTGGTGGAGTGGTCAAGGATATTTGGAGATTTTCTTTAAGTAGAGCACAGAAGCTGGTGTTGAGCCCAAATAAGGTTTTAATTTTAGGCTTGGGAGGTGGGAGCATAGCTAAGCTTGTTGCGAAAATATGGCCGGAAGCCGAAATAACTGGTGTGGAGATTGACGAGGTCATGATTGAGCTAGGCGAAAAACACCTGGGTCTAAAAGACGCCAATGTAAAAACAGTGATTGAGGATGCGGAGGCCTTTGTCGCACAATCCAGGGAGAAGTATGATTTAATACTGGTTGATACATATGTGGGCTACAATTTCCCCAAAAAATTTGAAGAAGAAACTTTTCTAAAAGCGGTAAATAAACTTCTGACCCCTGAAGGAATAGCTGTTTTTAACAGGCTCTACTTTGATGAATACAGGGGTATGGCAATGAGGTTTGGTAAAAAACTTGAAAAAGTCTTCTCATCGGTCGTCTATATATACCCCGAGGCAAACATTATGTTTTTGTGTAAGAGGTAGGTTTCTTCAGTAAGAATAATTAGCGAAAAATACGAAAAGACCCTTTTCTATAAGCTATTTGTATATTTTCATATCGTGCTCATAAACTTGCCTTATAGGTTATTTTTCTGTATAATTCCTCCGTTCGCACCTTAACGTACGAATATTTAGTTGTTTTGATTGACAACCAAGGAACAAGGAGGCTTGATGGATCTAAAAATCCAAAACCCTCGGGATTTGACCTTCATGGTTTCTCTATGAAATGCTCTCTTCTAGTAAAGCGTAATAAATGTAAAAGTGGTAACAAGCTGCGACTTCTCGGTGGTGCTGCGCATCATAGGGGAAAGTCACTGGCTTACTGTAAAACACGACGAAGAGGAACTTTTTCACGAAGTCCTAGCCTGTGAAAAGCTACCCGATGTAGGTTTTGAGCACGCTCAAAACTTAACAGAAGGCAAGTATGCTTACGAGGCTGGGGGCTACACAGTGAAAATTTACTCAGAAGTCGTGAAAACAGTGCCTAAACCTTTTTTCGGTGAATCTATGGAATACGCTTTCCCTGAGACCAATGGGGAAATTCCCATAACCCGCCTTTCGTGGGTTAGTTTTTCCGACGTTTTTGTATTGGATACTGTTCATTCGTATCCAACAAAGAAAGGAGTTCACGAAGTAGTAAGGTCTTTATCAACTATAAACTTGAGTCGAATCGCTCACTAGGAGGAACTATGATTCTTGCAGGAGTTCTCATTGTTCTGGGTTTAATATTAACCTGGAGCACATGGGAAATCACAGAAGACTACGAAGAGTACCCTGCCGGTTGGTGGATTGGTTGGGGAGTGATGACGGCCGGCGGCTTGCTGGCTATTGCTCACTTCACTCAACTACGCGGTCCGTACTTGACTTGGTCAAGTTGGATAGCGCTCTTCTTCGCTCTTTCTTTCCTCTTTGGGAAGACGGACGATGAATACAGTCCCGCTGGGTGGTGTGCACTTGGTGTGTGGATTTCAAATGCTGTTGTTTACCTGGGTGGTTTGTTTTTATCAACCACCATTTTGGCCTTTCTACTGGCCCTGGTAGGCGCAGTTTTGTGGTTCGTTGGTCGGTATTTACACTCCGCCGACGAGTACTACTACGACTTTGCCATGCTCACAGGAATCGTGATGCTGGCAACAGCCGGGATGTTGTACACCCACGCAATCCGCACGCCGCTGGAACACCTCAACGAAGTCCTGGTGCCAGAGCTTAACACTCTGATACAGGAGGCAGAAAGTAAGGTTAGCACCTACGACTCTGCGTTTGCGCAGGCAACAAGCTGCCAAACACTGATCGTTCAGGAGTTCTCAGACGAAACGAACGCCTATGCTGTCCTTGCAGAGGAGAACATCCAGAACTCGAAGGCTGACCTTAACTCCGCCAACGATGAGTTGGTGAGTGCCGGTGGAAACGAGGGTGTTTTTGCCGAGTACGAACCCGCGAAGGCCGACGAAATTCACGAACGCACACTGCGCGCTAGGGCAGCTATTGCCTCGGCGCAATCCGCATTGGATTTTCTAAACCAAGTGTGTCGAGACAGCCAGGAACTGGCAGAGGAATGGCGTCGGACGATCACATGGGTTGAAATCGCGGCTTTCTGGCCGAATGAGTCCAGTTACACGAACTTCCCGGCTTGCTACTACGGCGAGCTTTATACGGTCGTTCACCATGACGATACATATGAGGAAATCCTGATCGATGATGAGAATATTCGAACAGGTGAAGAGTGTAGCGCGTTCGGCTGTCCAGACAGACGAGACACCAACTGGAAAGTATTCCTTATCGAGGACTACACCCAGATGGTCAACGACGGGCTCATCCCTCCGATGGATAAAAGCAATCCGAGCGATCAAGAACTCGCCGAATACCTTTGCGGGGCTGATCCTGCAAATGGCGTATACGGCGTGATCGAGCCGGGCTTTACCATCGTCAAGGAGTATGGAGTCCTCCGTGCTGAAAGCGAAGACGGCGAGAATCTTTTCGTCGGAAACTATCGCTATGGAGCCTGGTGCTACACCGACGCGAGTGGCAATCTGCAGTCTGTGGGTGAAGAGGAAACTCCCCCCACGGACACAGAGCTCGAGTGGTGCTGGCACCAACAACCCGGTGGAAGCACACACTACTACTGGCGTTACCATAACGGTAGGTATTTTGCCGGACCGCGACGGTGCGTTTACTGCACGCCCCAGGATAATTGGAGCGGAGGAGCGCTGGTGCGCGACAGCGAGATGTCTACTGTCAACGGAACCGACCAGAGCATCTACCGTACTCCGGCTGATGTCGGTGGCGGTCCAGGTGCTGGTAAATAAACCCACTAGATTTCTTTGAGGAGTTTTAACATGCCTTACAACGAATTACTGAATGCCTTGCTTTGGACAGTGGGGGTGACCTTGGTCACTTTCTTGCTTTCCACCATCCTAATGCGTTGGCTTTTCGGGCTTGACCTTCGGGAAGTGGAGCGGGAAGTTGAGGATGATCAGAATGTCGCCGTTGGCGCGTTCTTTTTCATCATCTCGCTTGCCCTCTCGCTTTTCCTTGGGTTCATGGCTTCGGATGGTTTTACCACCGGGGCTACCCCCGAGCTGGCCTGGGTGGTCTACGGCCTCCTCTTGGCCTTCGTGCTCGCCGGCCTGGGTTTGTGGTTTGCTGTTCATGTCCTTTCGGGCAGCAGCGAAAGCATCATTGCCTACCTCCGGCGTGAAGTGGTGGACGAAGACAACGGCGCTTTGGCCCTGTTTTTGGGGTCCTTTGTGCTGACACCCTTCGTTATAACTGCTTTGCAACTCATCTAGCTTCGGCTACACAAAAGGAGGTACCCTCCTTTTTGGTGGGTACCTCCTTCAAAAAAATGGAGGAAGTATGCAGAATACAGTACGCCTGAAGTTAGGCGCAATCTTAGGGGAACACTACAGAACCTTATTGGTTTTGTATGTGAGCATCTTCCTGCTGGGATTCACATCAATTGCTCACCAGAATAATCTCGGTGCAGTGTCCTCTTACATCATTGGAGACTCTGCTACCCAGTATGGGTGGGTGATTGGCGCAACGATGGTGGGCCTTTTTTTGGGGTTTGTGCTTTCAACCCTGGTGAGTGATGAAACTCTGCTTACCAGGTTTGTGCAAATCGAAGTGGTGTTAACACTCGTAGGTGGTGCCTCTGTTGTCTTGGCCTTTTGGGCTTATGCCAACATGTCCTTCTATGTTTTGTTTATTCGACTGATTACGATAGCAATCGCTGTTTTGATCGGACTCGAAGACGCCTTATTACTTCGGATTGCCAATAAGTACGAGCACGATATCGCGAAGTCCAATGGATGGGCCCTTGGCCTCTCCAGTTTGGGCGGCGGTATTGCCGGATTCACATTCGGCCAACTTCTTGTGCCACGCCTTGGCGTTGTCAATCTAGCCTTTGTTTTGTCACTGGTGAACTTGTTTGTGGTTGGAGGTAGCCTGATTTACTTTCGGGACCGCCTCGGAAAATGGTCAATGTACATCATTGCCACAGCCACTGTCTTTGCAGGACTTACCTTTGCAATGTTCAACCAGAAGGCACTCTCTTCGTACCTGACACAAAACCTCTATGAGGATCAGGTGTCCCAGGTCTGGGGAGGTGTTTACGGTAACAAGACCTTAACCTGCGACAAAACTGGTTGCAAACTTTTTATCAATGGCCAGATACAATTCTCGTCTAAGGACGAGTATATGTACCACGAACTTATTGTCCACCCTGCTATGTCTGTGGTGAACGAGCGAGTGGTGAACCGTCCACTTAACATCCTGGTAGCAGGAGGCGGAGACGGACTGGTTGCCAGAGAGCTCCTCGGTTACGAGAATGTCGGGCAAATTACCGTGGTCGATTTAGACCCCGTAATGACCGGCGAAGTAGCCTTAGAGGAACCAGTTGTCACATACAACGAGGGTTCCTTGTTGAGCCCGATTGTTCAAGTCGTGAACACAGACGCCTTCACCTATGTGAGGGATAGCACTGAAATATATGACTTGATCATCGTTGATTTGGTAGACCCGGCAACGGAGTCGGCTGCGAAGCTGTATTCCTACGAGTTTTACCAATTTTCTCTGGATCATCTGAGCCGTGGCGGTGTCTTTGTTACACAAAGCACATCGCCCTGGTATGTTCCAAAAGCCTTTTGGGCTATTAACCTGACACTGGAGGAGGTATTTCCCCAGGTGGTCCCGTACCGCTGGGCAGTACCGAGCTTTGGTGATTGGGGATGGAACATCGCATCAAATATCCCGTTTGACTCTGGGGAGTTGGTCATCAGCGACAACGCTGATTGGCTGACAACTGAAGGTTGGCGGGCAAGTCTTTTCTTTGGTGCTAATGAGTTTGCACAACAGGAAGAATTGCGAAACTACGGAGTTGTTTCAACCCTAACTAGCCCAGCTGTACAAGTGTTCTACAACGAAAGCAACGCTTGGGACGACTGGGGAGAATAAGGAGAGTATATGAAAGACTACAAAGTAGGTGATCTTATTCAGATCACCGGCATGGTTGAGACCTACCGGGTCGAAAAGATCTGGCAGGTGAAGCATGCCAGCTATAACTGGCGCTGGACGGAGTACCTGTTGGTGTCTCCTGAAGGCAGCCAGCTTTTCCTGGAAACCGAATTCGACGATGGAGAATGGTTGGTTAGCCTTTACGACCAAAAGGTCGACCTGTCTTTGGATGGAGATCCTGGCAGGACGATCGCTTGGGAGGGCACCACATACTCATTGGACGAATCCGGCCATGCGGTTGCCACTCTGACAACCGCCGAAGGCGAAGGCGAACCGGAAAACATGCGCTACTGGGACTATGAAGGCCCCGGAGACCAGGTTCTTTCGGTTGAAGAGTGGGAAGGTGTTCCTGCAGAGGTATGGCTTGGCCGTTCGGTCAGCCCCGACTTTGTCGAGCATCTCCCCCAATAACTTATCCACTAGACGCAAAAAGAAAGAGGAATACACCATGACACTCATTGATTTCCTTGTGTTGCTTGGCGGTATTGGTATCGCGATCTTTGTCGGCTTGCTAGTTTTGAGCCCGCCTTTCCGGCAGAGCCTGATCCGTCGCTTTCAAGGCGAAGCGGCTTCAGCGGC
>CALEZE010000189.1 GCA_937928235.1 uncultured bacterium
GATTTTTTAGGCATTTCTTTTGTTTAGGTGGCAAGTAATCTCTTGAAGTGGCTCTTACCCATTTTCCCTATCCGCTCACTACCGGCACCGTAAACTTTCAAAACATGTCTCATGTGCTCACCCGCCACGGTCTGAGGTACTACCACATAATCAACCCCCGCTTCGTAATATTTGATGGCCTCTCCCCTGGTGAGAGCTGTAAATATGGTTGTTGGTTTTGCTTTCTTGTTTCTTAGTGTTTCAATTAATGCAAGGTTGTCCGTGAGATTGGAAACGGTTGAAATTACAGCTTTGGCGTTGTTTAGGGAAAGCAAGTCTGCAATTTCAGGGTCATTAATATCACCGAACAAAACAGGCACCTTCTCTGCCGTCATTGAAGTAAAAACCTTTGGATTAAAATCTACCAAAACAAATGGCCATTTTTTGGCATTTAGAAAAGAGATAAGCCGCTTTCCTGTCCTTCCCCCGCCCACCAAAACTACATGGTCGTTGAGTTCTTTTTCTTCAATTAGCGCAAGCTCTTTGGGGGTTCGCTTTTCGAAAATTGCCAAGTAATCTTTAAGCCTAAGATACACCTTGTCCGCACCCAATATGAGGTATGTTGAAATTGTCATTGTGACAATGGCAACAACAACAACCATGGCCATAACGCTTTCGCTCACATGCCCAAGCCCCACACCCATTGCGACGAGAATCAGAGAAAATTCAGAAATCTGCGCAACTGTTAGTCCGGCCAAAAAGGATGTTCTTCTTTTGTGTCCCAAGAAGCCAAGGATTGAAAGAACAATAACGGGGTTCCCAATAAGTACAAAGACTGAAAATATTACCGCGGGTACAATTATCCCACCCAAACCACCTATCGAAAGATGCGTGCCCAAAATCAGGAAAAATATTGTTAAGAAAAAGTCACGAAGAGGTCTTGTGCGAGATGCAATTTCCAGGTGCTCCGGAAGATTGGAGAGAGCAATACCTGCAAGAAAACCCCCAATCTCATATGTGAACCCCAATGGGCCCGCCACAAAGCTGGCAACTCCAAGGGCCCATGCAATGCTTGAAATAAACAGGAGTTCCTGAGAGTTTGCCAAATATTTATTAAACAAAGTCGGCAAAACCTTTTTCGAAAGCCCCCAAACGGCTCCCAGTAAAAGAAGTGCCTTTCCCCCTATCAACAAATATCCTGTCGGCGAAAGATCTCCCCTGCCCAAGCCCGCGAGATACATAAGAATAAGTACGGCAACCAAATCTTGTACCAAAAGGAAACCGACTGAGATTTTACCGTAAAGGCTATCCAGGTCGTTCTTTTCGGAAAGTAGCTTGACGATAATTATGGTTGAAGAAAAAGCGAGCGCTATGGAAATATATGCCGCTGGCAAAATACCAAAACCAAGACCGAAAGCTAGCGCAAAACCTATACCTGTAGTAAAAAGGATTTGCCCTACCCCGGTCATTAGAGCTACTTTTCCTATCGAGGGCAACTCCTTCAGGTTCATTTCTAAACCGACCAAGAAAAGAAGAAGGGTGACACCAATCTGACCTAGTCCGGAAAATACTTCTATATTTGAAACAACACCAAAAGTTGCAAGCAGAAACCCTGCGAACAAGTAGCCAATAAGGAGAGGTTGCTTAAGAAGTTTGGCGAATGCCCCAACGCTTGCAGCGGTAACAAGAAGGATTGCAACCTGTGAAAATTCCATAACTTAGCTTAGATGTTTTCACTGGTGCTTTCAAGAGTGGCTAAGGCAGTTTTTAGGTCTTTTGGCAGTTCTGCCTCAAACTCGACAACCTTTCCTGTTTCAGGGTCTTTAAAGGAAAGTCCTGAAGCATGTAAAAAGAGTCTGGGGCACCAAAGACGGTCTTTTCTTGCGGTTTTTCTGCCCGCGTAAAATTCATCAGCCACAATTGCGTTCCCTAAGTGTTTCAAATGAATTCTGATTTGATGAGTCCTCCCGGTTTTTGGGAACAGAGTTAGTAGCGTCAAAGTTTCTCCATCTTTTTTGTAATAACCCTTTAATTTGTAGCTAGTAAAAGCTGGTCGCCCTCCAGGCAAGACCCCAAATCTGTCCCGCCTCCAGGGAAGCCTTCCAACAGGGGCGTCTATATCCCCCTCTTTAAGGGCCACTTTTCCGTGAGCTAGGGCTGTGTAGCGTTTCTTTACCACCCTTTCCTTAAACTGCTCTTGAAGCGCCCTAAAGGCACTCTCCGTCTTGGCAACAACCAATACCCCACTCGTCTCCTTGTCGAGCCTGTGGACTATACCGGATCTAAGCTCATTGTTCTTGGAAATTTCATAGTCCAAATTCTCACGAAGCCATGTCTGAAGAACTGGTTGGCTACCTGTGGTTGAAGCGTCGTTGGTTATCCACCCAGAAGGCTTCTCGACAACCAAGTACGCTTTATCATCAACTAGTATTCCTGGGGTCACTATTTTTCTCTCTTTGCCTCACACTTTATGCAGAAAGTAGCTTCGGGGTA
>CALEZE010000190.1 GCA_937928235.1 uncultured bacterium
GTATGGATGAGCCAATAGTGATGCATGTTGGCGACACTCTTTCTGATGTAGCGGAAAGTATTAGTGCCGAATTTGCAGAAGATAAAAAAAGAGCGAAGATTTGGGGTACAGGTTCAAAGTTCCCCGGACAAGAAGTTTCGCTATCAACAGAAATCCAAGAAGGAATGCAGGTTAGGTTTATATAAAATGGTGCACCCGGGAGGACTCGAACCTCCAGCCTACCGGTTAAGAGCCGGTTGCTCTGCCATTGAGCTACGGGTGCTTACCCAGTGCCCCGTGAGGGAATCGAACCCCCAATTAATCCTTAGAAGGGACTTGTTATATCCATTTAACTAACGGGGCTAGTTAATTTAGATAGTGTTTGAGCGGGAGACGGGGATTGAACCCGCGGCCTTCTCGTTGGCAACGAGACGCTCTACCACTGAGCTACTCCCGCAATTTACGGGGAGAGCGAGGTGGCCAAGCTTTGCTTACCACTGAGCTACTCCCGCGAACCTCGCGGTACTTGACTATGATATAACAAAGACACCTAAATCTCTACTTTTTCCTTCGACTCTTAGCGCCTGACTCAACCACTGCAACCAGCTCCACAAGTAAATAACCTACGAATGCGTAAATCATTAGAGCAAAAAGAGCCGAGAACTCTAGTTCAGACCCTGTTGCTAGTTGTGGAGAAGGAAACATTCCTCTGAAAGGAACTAGAAGTGGTTCGCTGGTGTCATATATCCAGTTTACGAAAGGAGTTGCTGCGTTGGCTGCAAGCAGTTTTAGTACCACCCTAAAGCCAAGCAGTACTTCGGCAACTCCAACAAAAAAGTTAACTATGTTAACTACAAATTGTGCACCGAACAAACTAATCACCCCCTTTTTTTAATTGTAAATGTGCTGAGGAGGTGAATCGAACACCTATCTGACGCTCTTCAGGCGCCCGCCGTGACCAACTTGGCTACCTCAGCTTAAGTAACAAGAGTATATCAAACTGTGCTGTGGACGCGGCAGGATTGCTCGTTCCTCCGCCAACTCCTTAGCGTCACAGCTTTGTTGTGGACGCGGCAGGATTCGAACCTGCGACCTTCCGGATGTAAGCCGGGCGCTCTGACCAGCTGAGCTACGCGTCCTAGTTAAGTGCCGAGGACAGGACTTGAACCTGCACGGGTGTAACCCCACACGCACCTCAAGCGTGCTTGTCTACCAGTTCCAACACCTCGGCTTAGTTTGTAAGTGCCCTCGAGAGGACTTGAACCTCTACGAGCGTGTGCTCACAGCGTTCTGAACGCTGCGCGTCTGCCAATTCCGCCACGAGGGCT
>CALEZE010000191.1 GCA_937928235.1 uncultured bacterium
AACTTACCCTTCATTTCATTGTGAACTTCTTCCAAAGCCTTAAAAACCACCTTGAAGTATTCGTTTTGTTCGTGGGCCGTGGTTATAACCAGAAGATCCATAGGCCATTCTTCAAATTTAAGCTCTTCAAGATAGAAATCCTTAGCCTCGTATGTGGGGTTTCCCTCCCCTGTCACAAAAACTCTGTCATGAAGCCCATGTTTACTTCCCTCAAAAATTATTGCCCCCTCACTTTCCTTAAAAACCCCCGGAGTATTTTCTAAAACCTTTTTCTTTCCATCCTCGTAAACCTCGCTTTCGTAGTAATACCTGTCAAAATTAATTCCCAGTCTTTCCTCAAACTTTTTGTAATACTCAACACTCCACCCTCTTGTTTCTTCCCAAAGTTTTTTAGTACTTTCGTCTTTTTCGTAGATTTTCTTATTTATTCCCTGAATTTCCTTCTTCGCCGCTTCGTCTTCTTCGTATGCAGCGCTACCCTCTTGGTACATTTTTTGTAATAAAGCTGCCTTTCCCGCTAGTGAATCGGGAATTTCAACCTCTTCCTTTTGCAAGGCCCAAAGACACTTAGCAACATGTAAACCAACATCTCCTTGGTAGTTAGCACGCCTTACTTCCCACCCTGCTGCGGTAAGCAGTCTTGCCATGCTCTCGCCGTAAACATAAGAGAAAAGATGCCCTATGTGGGGAAGTTTGTGGGTATTCGGCTGACCATATTCAAACATTACCTTACCTTGTCTTTCTGTATCATTTTTGCCGTATTCGGAGCCTTTTTTGTTAACCTCAAAAAGGTTCTCCAAAAGGTATTCCTCTGATAACCAGAAGTTGATAAAACCGGGCCCTGCTACCTCGATCTTTGCCACAACCCTGGATAGCTCGTTGTCTTCCTGAAGCTTCTGAACTATCTCCTCTGCCAACTCTCTTGGGTTTTTCCCATCCTCTTTGGCCATAACCATAGCAACATTTGTTGCATAATCGCCATGTTCTGTAATTTCAGGGGTTTCGAGGTGAACTTCTTTAGCACCACTGGCTTTTTGAAGTGAATCAACAATTGGTTTCATAAAATAAGTATATCAGCTTGAATAAGCTAGTTCTTGGATTAACCTGTATGTTTTTATCAAAGACGAAAGACTAACTTTTTCTTTATTTGTATGAGGATTGCTCCCTCCACGAGTAACAACTATTGTTTGATACCCTTTGTCGCTAAAATGGTTGGCATCTGTCGTATAAAACGCCGGTGTAAAAGTCGGGGTTAAACCAACCTTTTCTGCTGCATCCCTCGCCACTCTACAAATTCTTGAATTGATTGACCCCACATGCGGAGCTGAAAAGCTTCCATCAGCATCTTCTAAGAACTTTACTCTTACACCATACTTTTTTGAAACCATTGCGCACTTGGACTTTATTAGCGTCGCTAACTCCTCCATTTTCAGTAGTTCGAAAGCTCTAAGTTCCCCCTCGATTTTGACAATGTCGGGAACGATATTTGTGGCCCTACCACCATTAATAATTCCTATATTTAAAGTCGTTCCTTTTTTTGTATTCTTACCCACTGGTAGACTCTTAACAAGGTCCGCTGCCGCGACTATGGCGTTTCTGCCTTTTTCGTAAGATGCTGCAGCATGTGCTGCTTCTCCTTTAACCTTGATTTTAAAATTAAGAAAACCAAGCGCTTTGTAAACAAAGGGTCCGGGACCTTCGCCACCATCTAAGTTAAAAAGATACTTAATTTTCGATTTTTTAAAACTAAAGAATTTAGACCCCATTATGCCTTCTTCTTCTCTTGTGGGGAAAAAAAGCAAAATGTTGTTTTTTAGTCTACTTTTGTTTATGTTGAGGCCAAAATAAACAAGCGGTACGAGACCAGCCTTGTTGTCCGCACCCAAAATAGTCTGGCCTCCACTTTTAAAAACCCTGCCGTCAAAAACTATTTTTATCTCGTCGCCCACCTTTGCAACTGTATCCATGTGTGCCGCAAAAGCAACGGTTTCAAAATCTGGATTTACTTCCATGTAGGAATAAACATTGCCTGTGTCGCT
>CALEZE010000192.1 GCA_937928235.1 uncultured bacterium
AGAGGCAACGCACTTTGCGATTATTGAAGTTGTTTCTGAACTTGAATCCCTTCTTCTTGAGGCAAAGCTTATTAGAGAAAAGATGCCTCGATACAATGTAGAGCTTAAAGACGACAAGCACCCTTTGTACATTCAAATTACAAAGGAAGAGTTTCCACGAGTTTTGGCAGTTCGTAAAGACAAAACCAAAGATAAAAGTCAAGCTGTTTTTGGTCCGTTTCCTTCCTCGACCAATGTAAAACTGACTCTCAAAATGCTTAGAAAAATTTTCCCCTATGCTGAGCACAAACCTGGCAAGAGGGCGTGTCTGTATAGTCAAATGGGACTTTGCAACCCCTGCCCTTCTGTAATTGAAAACTCGGATGATCTAGCACTAAGAAGTGAACTGAAAAAGGAGTACAGGAAAAACATCTCTCGACTTTCGCTTGTACTTTCCGGGGGGATGGGCAAAGTTAAGAAATTTTTGGAAAAGGAAATGAAGAAACTAGCAAAAAGTAAGGAGTTTGAAAAAGCAGCAATGGTTCGCGACAAAGTGCAGAGGTTGGATTACATTACTCAACCAGTAACACCCGTTGAGAAATTTATAGAAAATCCCAGCCATATAGAAGATATCCGCACCAAAGAACTAAAGGAGCTTCAAAGTATCTTGGGTGACCATATTGTTTTACCAAAGAACCTTGATCGTATTGAGTGCTACGATGTGGCGCACCTTGGGGGCACGAAACCGGCTGCCTCAATGGTGGTTTTTATTAACGCAGAACAAGACAAGAGTTTGTACAGACACTTTCGTATCAGGCAAACAAAAAAGGGAAGCGACACAGATTCCTTAGCAGAAGTTGCAAAACGAAGAGTTAAAAGACTTAAAGACTGGGGAAAACCCGATCTTATTATTGTCGACGGAGGCAAAGGACAAGTGGGAGTTTTTGATGAAACTTTTAGAAAGCACAACATAGTGGTTGTTGGAATTGCCAAACGAGAGGAAACTTTGATTATCCCAACCAAAGAAGGTTACACCTCCGTAAGACCAAAAGGTGAAGCCCTGCACCTTATTCAGAGGATGCGCGACGAAGCACATCGTTTTGCAAGAAGATACCACCACAAACTTCTACAAAAATCACTCTTAGAAAGCTAAATAGTAAATTTGCTATGATTAGTTAAGGTGAAACGCATTTTCAGACACTTTGCCATAGACACATTTTCTTTATATGTAGCATCTCTAGTTGCTTCTGGGTTGGTGTTTGAAAGTGGCTTCACCACTATGGCTATGGCTGGCGCTGCACTTACAGTCGCAGGCCTTGTTGTTAAACCTGTTATTAACATTCTCCTTTTACCCCTAAACCTCATCACCTTTAATCTCTTTAAGTGGCTTTCGTCAGCCGTTGCACTTTATTTAGTAACACTTGTAGTCAACGGTTTTCGAATTGAGCAGTTTGTATTTAATGGTTACAGCAGTGTTTGGTTTGATATCCCAGCAATAAACTTTACGGGCGTGCTAGCTATCGCTGCATTTTCTATAATAATCTCCTTCGTCTCCAGCATCATACTTTGGATAGTAAAGTAATTTGATATAATCTATTTGTGAATAACGGCATCATAGTTCTGCAGATTATTGTTTCACTGCTTCTTGTTGGAGCCATACTTGTTCAAACAAAAGGGACAGGTTTTGGTCGCGCCTGGGGCGGCAGCACATCTTTTACAAGGCGAGGTTTAGAGAAGCTAATATTTAGAGGCACCTTTGTTCTTACCACTCTCTTCATAATAATTTCAATCCTGCAAGTATTGGCATAAATACTGATGTTAACACTGCGTTACATTGTTCGCCTGATTACGACTTTTATTTCCAGATTCAAAGCAATTCTTCTATTTGGCGTCCTCTTTGGTGTTGGTATTTTCTTTTTGTTTTCATTCGCAGGCTCGTCTATTTTTGGCAGAACTGTAGATAGGGTTGGACTTACCGGAAGGTACACAATAGAAGAACTTCCTAGCCAGGTCCTTTCTATGTTTGGCAGTGGATTAACCAGAATTAACGATGAAGGGCTAGTTGAGCCCGCAATAGCTTCTAGCTGGGAAACAACAGACAATGGTAAAACCTGGATTTTTCATATTAGCGATGATGCCTACTGGCAAGATGGAAAGAAAGTAGTGAGTAGTGAAATTAATTACCAGTTTTCAGATGTGGAGATTGAAAGACCAGACGCTTCAACAATCATATTCAAGCTACAAGACCCCTTTTCTCCATTTCCGTCTGTTGTCTCAAGGCCAATTTTTAAGAGAGGGCTTTTAAGTACGGGTGAGTGGGAAGTTACTAAGGCTTCCATTGTGGGGGAATATGTACAGCGCTTGGTGGCCACCAACGACAAAAAGGAAAGGATTGTTTATAAGTTTTACCCCACCGAAGACAGAACAAAACTGGCTTTTAAACTTGGTGA
>CALEZE010000193.1 GCA_937928235.1 uncultured bacterium
AAGTGGGGCAAGTGAATGGCGAGCAAAATCTTAAAATTCCTAGCTGATAAATCAGGGTTAAAGTTCACTCGTTCACAAATAGCCCTTGCGACAGGCTATGCAGTTAAAGGGGGTAGCTTTGCCAATGCAATGTCTTTGCTTAATAGAAATAATTTAATTGTAAAAGAAGGACAACACTATATGGTGAACCCAGACTTGGTTTAGTCGCAGAAGTCAGGTTGTGCGAATAAGACAATGAAACTAGAAAAACAAGTAACATCACTAAAACTAAGCAAGAAATTGAAAGAGCTTGGTGTGAAGCAGGAGAGTTGGTTTTTGTGGGAACTTGACGATACAAAGGAAGAGTGGGTTTTGACAGACCAAGACAAGGCGTTCTATTCCGAGCGTGAAGACCGTAGTGTTTCAGCCTTTACAGCAAGTGAGTTGGGAGAGATGCTGCCGTCAATTGTTAGACCCAACAGGAGTGGCAGGGATCCACTCACACATCATGTGGTTGGAGAGAAGGGAATGTTGACCATCTGGCTCAATCGAACAGTGGACGGAGTAAGAACTGTTGGTGTCAATTACGACGACGACAGGAGCGATGACGGGTTCCTTTTTCCTGGTGTCTTTGCAGCTACAATGCCAAACGCACTAGCCGAAATGTTTATTTACTTAATAGAAAACAAGTTGGTATGAAAGAAGAACAAAAAAAGCGTGTTAAGAAGGAAGGGATAGTGACGGTTTATCCAGCATGGCATGGAGGTTTTAGTCTCAAGAAACCGAGGGGGGCAAAAGTAAAGCTGTCAGACCTTGTGTGGTTTATTAACATAAAAATATGAATAAGACATCACTTGTTCCCTGCCCACAATGCAAGCTGCTAACAAAGGCTACTAGGAACAATACCTGCGAGTTCTGTAGCAAGTTTATTTACACGGATCAAGACTTGGAGGAGGAATTCAAAAGTGATGTTAAGAAGGGATAATCAACTGAAAATAAAAGGCAAATTACCAGAGGGGATAGAATTTGTGAACGAAGGTCTTGAAGAAGGATCTTACGATGTAATGCTTTCGGACACAGAAATAAAAACAGCATCGATAGTCGAGCTACTTGGCCTACCAGAACTCAAAGACAGGAAAGAGGTCAATTTATGGAGAGACAACAAGCTACTTCTTACGCTTGCAGTTGGGGCTGGAGGGAGGGTCGGGTGACTTGGGTCTGGCACATAGTAACTGACTTTGTCTGGCCAGCGACATACGGTATTCTAAGCGCCACCGCCATTCTTCTTACTTTCATGTTTGCCTTGCAAGGCATCGTCGTTGGTTGGGTCAAACTGTTTTACGATCTTTGGGAAAAATGGATGAAAAAACAATAAAGTTCAACCCCTACCTTATAGAGAAAGAGGGTAAACACGTCCGGGCACTTACCATTGTTTTGCCAGGTATCCGGGCAATTTCCAGAAACCAAACGTCAGGACACTACTTTAAGTACAGAGAGCAACTAAAAAGGGCGGAACGGTGGATGCTAACTTACGGTAAAGCAGTCGAGTACCACTTTGAAAAACAGGTTGATGTAACAATAGAGGCATACTACAACACCAAGGGAAGAAGGAAACTAACAGATACCCCAAACATAGACGACAAGATCTTCACGGACATACTTAATCGCTTTAAACCAAGGAAAAAGGGGCCGGCGGCAGAGAGAGCTGTGTGGTTTATAGAGGATGATGCGCCCAAGTTTTTACGAAAAGTGACAAAACGTTCCGTCCCGTGCACCTACGACGAAGTGAGAATTTTCATAGAGGCGGTGAGTTGATATAGAATTATATACTTGAAAGGTAACTTTTCAGGGTACATAATACGACGTACGAAATGGCAAGGTACAGAGCAAATAAAAACCTCAAAGAAAGAAGGACCGGTACTTACACACAAAAGGAAATGACCGCGCTTCTTAATATAGAGCTTCAAAAAGAATACACGCGACCTTGGTATGCAAGAATAGAGGCGGGTACTAAAACGGCCTCCGCCAACGCCGCTGTGGCAATAGCAAGACTTCTCGAAGTTGACTTAGAAGAGATTTTTGAAAATTCAGAAACAAACTAAATGACACACCAGGGATTAGACATACAGGCAAAGTTAGGCAACTATTATTTCTGTTGCGCCGTTTGTGAAGACTGGAAAGATGCAACAAAAGTCCCCGTCCGTTTTTTCTCCAACTTAAAACAACTCCAACCACTTGGTAACGACGTGCAAGCTGCCGGACCAGCAGGGATGCGGATGCCGGACAACTTTGCTCCACTTTTTACACCTTCTCCAGTCTGCGTTAGTTGTTTTAAAAAACTCGACATGAAAGAACAGGGTCCGGACAAAGACCCTAAAATCATACTGCCAAATGTTATGGAGAAAGTAGCAAATGACAAAAGCAACTAAAAAACACAACCACCTGCAAAACGCCTACGCTCTTATGGTGCTTGCAAAGATTGAGATCCAAACCTTCCTCGAGGACAATAAAGGTTTTGTTTTGCCAAACATGTCAGAGCAGAAATTACAACAGGCCATAGATGCAATAAAAGCAGACGGACAAAAGTTTTTCGGTACGCTAACGCACGGGAAAAAGTCGGCATGAAACATAAACCAGAAATAAAACCTTACGGAAAGTGGATACTAATACTTCCACAAAAAGGTGGAGAGCAAATCTCCGGCGGTTTGGTTGGCGCACAGGGTGGTAACGACAAGACAGAGGCTATTGCAATAAAGGGGCAGATTGTTGCTCTTCCCGAAGGAAAAAATACTTATCACGGTCTTGATTTGGGAACTACGGTTTTTGTTGCAAGGTGGGAAGTCCAAAAGGCAAAAGTTGGAACTACGGAATATATCCTAGCAAAGAAGAAGCATGTTTTGGGAGTAATACCAAATGGTGGTAAAAAGTGATCTCGGCTTGGGTAGTATAGAAGAAGGAGTAGTCTCTGCGACCAATGCAAGGGTGAAACTTTTTAAAAGAAGGCTTGGTCCTTGGAAATTTAAGGACAAGCCGGGCAGAAGGGCCTACGAGATACAAAATTCTGCCGAAGAATACTTTGTAGTTAGAAAGATAGTTGTTGCCAAACTACCAGGTAAAAACAACGAGATGATTGTAGAACTTTTGATGCCAGACGAGAAACAAGTAGAAGTGGTGATTAAAGAAGCAAAGAAAGTGAAGGGAAGAAGGTCTTGATGTTTCCTTGACGTAGTTTCAAGATTTCGGACCTTAAACCCTTCGTGACGACCCGGAAAAAATCGTCAGTCTATTATAGCAAGTCGCACAATATAATTGCGAATTTTGAGTAAAAATAATAACCAAAAATGGGATTTGAAAACAAACCTAAAGTAATAATAAGTGACGAGGAGGTACGCGAAAAGATAAGGCGTGGTGTAGACACAACGGCCGGCGCGGTTGCCTCCACTCTCGGATCAAAAGGCAGAAATGTGGCAATAGAGCTAGGGTGGGGACCACCACTTATCGTCCATGACGGAGTGACTGTAGCAAAGCATATAAAGCTGGAGGATCCTTTCGAGGATATGGGTGCCCAACTTGTCATACAAGCGGCTAAGAATACAAATGACGAAGCCGGGGACGGCACCACAACTGCTTCGATATTAACAAGGGCAATAACCCTAGAGGGCCTCACTCTGGTTTCCGCTGGTGCAAACCCTATGGTCCTTAGAAAAGGTATTAACAAGGCAGTTAACATTGTTATAGAGGAACTAAAGAAAATGGCCAAGCCGGTTAAGAAGTTTGAAGAGATCGTGCAGGTTGCTACAATTTCGGCTGCTGATAGCGAAATAGGCGAAAAGATCGCAGGTGCCAAGCAAAAAGTGGGTGAGTCCGGAGTAATAACCGTTGCTGACTCCCAAGGAACAGAGGTATCTGTTGACTACAAAGAAGGTCTTGAATTTGACCGGGGTTACTTATCACCAATCTTTATTACCAACGAGGCAAGGGAAGAGGCGATACTTGAGGGAGGGGAAGACGCAGAAAAAAGGGACTTTCCCTACATTATTTTTGTTGACGAGAAACTAGACGGAGATCCACTTCTTAGTCTTTTAAGCAAAATCTACACACAGGAGTCAAACGCAAGGGTTTTGGTTGTTGCCAATGACTACGAACCAATATCTATCGCCCACCTTATTATCAATAAACACCAAGTGGGCAAAATGGTGGTTGGGGTCAGAGCACCGGACAA
>CALEZE010000194.1 GCA_937928235.1 uncultured bacterium
TACGGTCAAGGCAGTTATGGCGGTTATGGTTGCTTTATTGCGGGTACCAAAATCTTAATGGCAGATGGAAGTTATAAAAACATCGAAGAAGTTAGGCCCGGCGACGAAGTAGTGTCATACAACCTTTCCACCGGCGAACAGGTAACTGACTCTGTCCGCAGACTGCTGGTGCACCCCAACAATCCGGGGGGCTACTTAATACTTAATGACGATCTAAAGGTTACCGGTAACCACAGGGTTTGGGTGGTCAACAAGTCTGCATGGCTAAGAGCCGACGAGCTAAAAACCGGCGACGAACTACTAACCCCTGATGGGAATAGTCAAACAATTTTCTCTATCGAAAAAGTGGAGGGTAACTACCCCGTTTACAACCTTGGCTTGCCTGGTGACAATCACAACTATTTCACCGAAAATGTCCTCGTACACAACTGGTGGAAAGCTTAAGAGCTACCAGAAACTAATCGCCTTTCCCTCTTCATCTTTTAGGTAGTAATTTCTGCACCCAGGTAAACAGAATGTACTCGCCAGTTCCTCTTCCTGATAGGCATATGCCACCCACGAAGCACCGTGGTAACAAAAGTCTCTGTCTCGTCTATCCAGAGAGTCACAAACCGACTTGGCACGGTTGATATCAAAGTCGTCAGTTATTGGCATTGTTGCCCCCAAAGCGTAAAAACAATCATCCGCAAACAAGGAATCCCCTAGCCCCTCACAAAGCTTGGCCACTTGTAAGTAATCGTTTTCAAAAACCGCACTCCACCACTCAACTTGTCGAAAATAACAAGCAGCCTGTAAGTCTCTTGGTAAATCTGGGCATGGCGTGTAAGGGTTGTCTGAATTGAAAGTGCGCTGGACAAGCTCCGGCCGGCCTTTTTCGTATATTAAAGGAAAGTTGTACTCCATCAGCACCCCGCCAATACAGCCAAACGGGGTTATCTGGGGCTGAATCTCCTGGCAATTACGCAGAGAGTCCACTAGTCTCTCTTGACCAAAATGCTCTGCTAAACCATGGCCAATGCCATGTTGACAACCATAGTAGTGATCTCCAAAAGCATCGAAGCAAGCTGTATTTAGCTTGCCCACTACAGACTCTCCTTGGTCTGCAAATGCGGCTTTAAACAAACCGTGATAGCAACCATAATCAAACTGGTCATCACAAACTGCAACTGCATCGAAACCCGAGTGATGATAGAGCTCTTCTCCGGCTATGTGGACCAAAATATGGGAAGATATGCCCGAACCCAAATAAGGCTTGATATAGAAATCCTTAATCTTCTCGTAACCTTCCTTCGCTCCATCACGAGACAATGTTTCTTTCATTTCCTGCCTCAGATTTGCTAAAGATGCGCTATCTAGAACCTTCGGAAGAATTGGTATTGATACTCGACCGCCCGTCCACCAAAGCCCGACACCAATTACAAGCAATGCCAGTACCAGAAGAACCTTAGTCTTATTCACCCCAAATGTAAGTTGCCATTTCCTTGACATAATTACGACAATCCACCTGGCTAGACGGAGCTATGTTGTCACAAATGTTCAAACTGAAATCGTGCTCACGGCTGTCAGCAATGTCTGACTCTATTACTCCGTAAAGACAATCAAGAGCGTAAGAACCCACCTGGTCGCAAAAGTTAATTGCATCTTTCCATGAGTTAGTAAAGTAAAAATAAGCCCTCTCTCCCAAGGACCGGAAACAACCGCCACGCCAGAGGTCTGGCACATTTTGACAAGCAGCAAGTACTGCAGGTTTATTTCCATAGAGAGACAAGGCATAAAGTCCTATGTTTTGCCAACAACTACTCTTCTGTGTGGGATGTAAATTGTCACAAAGTGAGATTGTATCTTCTAAGTCACCGCTGAAAAGCGCCGGTCTACCGGCAGGAACACCAAAAAAATAATCCATCAGGGCTCCTTCAGTGCAATGACCCTGGTAATAAGGTGTCTCCATTTCGCGGCAAGCAGCCAGCGCTTGCGGCAGTTGGTTGTAGGTTTCACCCAAAGCGTGTCCCACCAAATGGTAACAAGAATCGCTTTGGTAACCGGAATCATCATCGGTAACCACTTGGGAACAAATGGTACCAAACTCACCAGTAAAATTAGGGTCACTTACAAACTTGCGATTAAAAGCGCCGTGAATGCAGCCATAATCACAAGCCCGGTCGCAACTGTTTGCAACATCTTGCCAATCCAAACCTGTTTCGATAGCAATTTCTCCTAAAATATGTGCTGGGCCATGACAAGAGGTAACTCCGTAGCCTTCTCTTGTTTGGCTTAATTTAAACAAAGTGTCCAAACTATCAGCCAACCCCGCCAAGCTAGACTGATTGACCAGTGGTCTTAATTTATCCTTAAAACAACCATAATCTATTCCTCTACTTTCAGTTTGACAGCTCTTGATTAATCCCTCGATGTCACTTTGCAAACCATTGTCAACAAGCAAAGTAATGGTCTTCTGGTAAGTTCTACCCCAAATGTTCTTGGCAGGATGATCTAATTCGGGGTTAAATATGGTATCCCCATTGTCCACATATAAAGTTACGGTTAATTTTCCGGGCCGAAACGGTCCACTCTTAATCCTAAAGAACGGTTCGAAATTCTTATCAGCGTAGATACCGGCAGGAAGATAGTCTGTTGCTGAGTGAATTTCCCCGTCCTGTGAGAAAACCAGATGGCCAGATTCTTTCAGGGTCACTGTTTTAAAATAAATAGCCTCCCCCACGGCTTGGTCACTAACCGCTATCATGTTCCTGGGTACAGCCAATAAAGCCCATACCAGTGTGAAGTAGGTAAAAATAAAGAAAATCACGAGCTTTGTAAGTCGTTTTTTTGTCATTTGAGTAATTGCCCACAACTAATTAAATTTTGCTCAGAATCATCGCTATACACCACTAGAGCTAGTGGTGCTTGGCGGACTAGTTCAGAAACTGTGAGTGTGTAAAAAACCGCTCTAACCTGGCCTCCAAATAGTGGCCATACTTGATATTTCTTATCTCCCAAACTCCCACAGTCACCGGCAAGTAAGGCTGTGGGTTGTATTTCCTTTTCAAGACCTTTCACTGAAACATAAATCTCTAACATGTTGTTCACATCCTGAAAGTAGGCCTGCCCAGAAACTGCGGATTCGTTTACAGGCATAAGATTAACAGTAATTTTTTGGCCTCTTTCCTCTTGATTAAGGGGTATGGGTGATTGATAAAAAAGGTATGGCTTCCTTGACCACAAACTCAAAAAGCCGACAAAGAGCAAGACGGCATAGATTTTAAACCAACGGCTCATCCATACTATAATAACTTAATTGATGACCTACTTCATTACTTTTCTACTAGCAATCCTAACCGCCGTTTATAGCCAGTTTTTTTGGCTTGATGTATTTTCCCAAGATTTACGAACTTATTGCGAGTACGGCGGCATTTACTACGAAAACATAGATGAAATGTATCAAGCTATATTAAATGATGACTACTCTGTTATTTCGGGGGGAGAATATGCTTACGGTTGCAATACTAACCAGCTAAACATAGACAGTATTGCTCAATTTGATGCATTTACCATTTATGGAGTCACCAGGGGTAATGTGAACCAGATTCCTGCCGAAATAGACAAAATTGGTACACTAGAGAAACTTCAAGTCCAGGATCAAAAGCTAACCAACCTGCCCGATGAAATAGGGAACCTATCAAACCTAAGCGTGCTTAAGTTGGGGGGCAATAATATCACACACCTTAATCCCACAATGGCTAATCTAAAAAATCTCGAGGCCTTGTACCTTTACCGAAATCGTCTAAAGAATGTACCCGAAACTATTGGTCAACTTGATAGTCTCAAATTACTGGATTTGAGGTACAATCGCCTCACCGAATTGCCGGAAACAATTGGCAACTTGAGTGACAGTTTGGAAGTCGCCTATCTGGGGGGCAATTTTTTTGACCAACAGGCCAAGGAAAAAATCCGCTCTCTTCTGCCTCATACAACTATCTATTTCTAGGCTGGGAAAGACAGGTTGCTTGCTCACTCCAAGGGACAAAGGAGCATATTTTCTCTCTTGCTTGTTGGCCATGGTAATTCTCCGCGGTCGCCCCTAAATAACCGTAGCAGTAGCTTTGGTTAGAAGTGTCACTCAAAGCTCGACACAGGTTTAGGGAAAACGGGCCATCGGGATTTTTGCCAAGGTCATTTTCAATCATCCCAATGAGACAATCTGGTGAATATTCTTCAAATTGGCTACAAAACTCGTTGGCCTTTTCTGCCGACAATCGGTAATCGTAATAAGCCATGCCAGCCATAGAGGCAACACAGCTCCCGCGCCACTCTTCCTGCACCTGATCGCAAATGGTTGTAGCCTCCGAAGTACCCTGAAAATAGTAATAGCTATATGACCCAACAGTGCCGTAGCATGTGGATTGGAAGTTGTCAGGAACACCACGACAAAATTCAAGCAAATCAGCATTACTAGTAATATTTTTGTTTTCCTCTGCCCAGTCCCGGCCCATTAATTTCTCCATAATCACCCCATCACCACAAATGTGGCGAGGTTGATTTTCTTTAACTTGATCACAATAGCCAAATGCGGCAGACAAATCCCCCGAAAGGGTTTCCGTCAAACTGTGACCCAACATGTGATAACAAGAAGTTTTGTCCTGGGCAACCTGTCCTTCTGAAAGCTCGCCACACAACTTGTCAAAATTATTAAAAATACCCCCCTTTTCTTGAGCATAAGCAACAAAAGCTCCATGGGTGCAGCCAGAATTACACAAATTACCACAACTCCTAGCTACTTGAGAAAAAGAGTCGCCGTTTTCAATGGCTTTTTCTCCAAGCATGTGCGTTAAAGAATGGCAAGACCCTTGACCATAAGGGTATTGGTCAGGACTATTTCTAAACAAGTCTTCAAGGCTTGCTACAACCTTGCTGACAGGATACAGACGAACCAGGTGAGTAGCTTTTTCAGCAAAACAGCCACTATCCATTCGATCTAATTCCTCCTGATAGCAATCTACCAGAGACTGTGAGACCGATTTTTCCAAATCTGCTTGGTTGTACGGCTTTTTAAAAACTGCCAAAAACAAAATGGTAAGAATCAGTAACAGAACAGAAATCGTTTTGAAGCCTAAAACTTTCATTTGCTATAGTATACTTAAATAAAGTTTTGACCGCATGAAAAGCAATAAAGTAGCACTCGTAGCTTTCCTCTTGATGATTTTGCTTACTTTCTCTGTCGTTGGATGGCTGGCAATATCTCGTAACACCCAGCCTTCAGCCCCCAGCGCCCAGCCGAACTGGCAAGAAGAATTCGCAGCAAACGAGGAGTATACTGGTCTTTTCGCTACCAAGGAAGATAATTTAACCGCCCTTCCCCCAGAAGTTTTTCAAAATGCTTATAAGCTACAAGAGCTGGGTATAGCAGATGCGCAAATTGAAGCAATTCCGCCAACCATTGGCCAATTAGTGAACCTTCGAATGCTAGACATTCACAGCTCAGGAGTAAAAGTAATCCCTGCCGAAATTGGCCAGCTAACTAACCTAAAAGAGCTACTTCTTTACGACAACCAAATAACCAGCATCCCATCGGAAATAGGCTCTCTAGAGGCACTTGAAGTCTTAGACTTAAGAGGAAATCAGCTGATCACCTTACCACCTACCATAACCAACCTGGTTAATTTAAAAAGACTCCACCTGGGGGGAAATCCTTTGGACATAAATGAAGTAGAACAGTTAAAGCAAGCTTTGCCAAACACATCTGTCAACTTCTAAGAATCGGGTTCAATTTGAAGATTGTTACCTGTAAATTAGAACAGTGAGTGAAATCAGATTGTCGTCGTCAATATTTGACTGGGCCAAGTCAACCGTTTCTTCTATCTCTACCCTGTCCTCGGTTGCAATCTCCTCAAAAGTTGCGGGGACTTGTCGACCATTTTCAACTACATAAACCTCCATTGTTTCCATTCTCCTTGGACTGAAATAGTATGTTTTGGTCTCCCCACTAAGACCGGCAAGAACGATTTTGCCTGTATAGTCATAATACCCTGGTTCACCTACATAGTAGTGTTTTGCTGAAATTGGGAGACTACCGGGCTCCTGACTGCTACTTACAACCGTTCCGGTTACTGCGGTTGCAATAATTGAGTGTTTTAGTTGTTCCTCGGGAATTAAGCCAATGTTGGCAACTACCCATTCCAGGTTACTTTTGGCAAAACCCTGGTTGTCACTTATCTCGTTAATTGCTTGAAGCAGTTTGGCCCTGCCCGACTGGTCCGATGATTTAATCTCGCGGTAGCTATATCCACCAAAAGCTGCCAAGATTACCAGCACCAAACCCCACAATATCAATTGAGAACTAGTCAGAGATAAGGCGTTTTTCTTCTTCATGGAGATCTAAAATTTATGTTAACACTCGACAAAGTTGTTGGCAAGCCTTTCTCGTTTTTGACTGCCCAGTTATCTATATAGTACCGTAAGTCAATGCTGCGAAACCGAGCTAAAACACTTCTTCTTTGTTTGGTCATTATACTTTCCTGCATTGTCCTGATTGGTGTTTGGATTAGCTCATCTGTTGAAAAAGATGTTCGTTTATTAACAGATATAAAGGTATATCACGGCGCACAAACCGAATCGAGCCCCTTGTCTTCCCGTACCTGGATGGCTCAAGCCCTAAATGTTGCTAAACAAGAAAACTTTGCCCCAGCAACAGCAGCGCGTTTTTACTCATACATCGCCTCTATATATGCCGACACCCTGGCCGAAACTGACGACACCGCACAGGCAAGTATCGCTACCGCCGCAATTTTCTCCAAATTGGCACCCGACTACGCTAAACAAACCCAGGAAATGCTCGGCTCTATGGATGCTGCCGACAAAGAGCTGTCACCAGAAGCAGAACATGTAGTGGCCCAGTTTCTCGACCGAATAGACAATGACAACTACCAAATTACCAAGAAACAAGATGTTCCGGAAGGAGAAGATGTTTGGTTTGTCCGGGGAGGACAAGTGGATTTTGGAGCAAGTGCTGGCTCCTGGCTTCCCTGGATTATCGAATCACCATCAGACTTCCATGTCCCTCCCCCTCCAGCGTTAGGTTCACTTGAAGATAGGATGGAAATGGAAAAAGTGGCCTACGCAGTTAATCTTAGGAAAAAGGATATTTTAGAAACTATATACTTCTGGCATGGCAGTTCCGGCTTTGTTAAAGGACAAAGGGCCGACAACATTACACCAGCGGGTGTGTGGCAAAACATTCTTTGGGTAGAAGAGGGAGACAGGCTTAATGACCAAGAATACGCCAACATCCAAAAGGTTTTGTCGCAAGCAATTGCAGATTCTTTCATTGCATCTTGGGAAGTCAAATACCGCTTTTGGACCCAGAGGCCGTCGATGCGCATCAAAAATCTAGACACAGCGGTCGCCGACCCCCCTTTTCCAAGCTATGTTTCGGGTCATTCCACTATCTCCAAAACCGCTGCAACTGTTCTCTCTTATCTTATTCCTGAAAAAAAGAGTGTCTGGGAGCGCAATGCTCAAGATGCTAAAAACTCCCGGCTAGTAGGTGGAATTCATTTTAATGTAGATAACGAAGTCGGTTTCTATCTCGGAGAACAAGTTGGCAATGCTGTACTAGCCAAACTTTATCCAGATACTAAATCGGCCTTGCAACCGGCTAGGTATCAAAAACCCACCTCGCCCAAGCTCCTTTCTCAACTTTATTGGATAAGGTTCCTTCGGCTGAAAGACAAGTTACTAACCGACGGCCGTGCTCTAGCCAAAGACATCTTTGGACCAAAAGCCAAAAGTCAGTTTACAGATATAGCTTTGGAGGCTGGATTAAAAACCATTACCGAAAACGAATCTGCCACCCATTCCTCAGGTTTTGCCTTAGCTCCAGGCGCTTCGTGGGGAGACTACAACAACGACGGGTGGATAGATCTTTTCATCCCCTCTTTGCATAACGACGAACCCAACGCCTTATACCGAGATAATAAAGATGAAACGTTCACCAATGTTGCCAATGAGGCTGGGGTGGCATATGTTGGTCATTCTTGGGCTGGGGTTTTCGGCGATTACGACAACGACGGCTGTCTCGATTTATATGTCAGTAATTATGGACACAGTGAGAGCCTTGATTCTCCAGGTGAAGAGAATCTTCTGTATCGCAACAACTGCGATGGTTCGTTTACAGATGTGACCAAAAGAGCTGGTGTCGAAGGTAAAGAACATTCGGCGGGGGTGGCTTGGGCGGACTACGACAAAGATGGTTACTTGGACTTATATGTCGCCAATTACGGTTTAATAACTGCCGGTGGTGGCCTTTTCGAAGGAAACAACCTTTACCACAACAACGGCGACGGTACCTTCACAGATGTCGCAGTTGATCTGGGAGTCGGCGATGTAGTGTATCCCAAAGGAACCAAGCTTCCAGCAGATCCAGAAGAAAACACTAGAAGCGGGCTTGCTTTTCAGCCTGTGTGGTGGGATTTCAACAACGACGGTTGGGACGACTTATTCGTCGCTACCGACTTTGGAGTAAGCCCTTTGTGGCAAAATAACGGCAATGGTACCTTCACAGATGTTTCAGAAAAGTCCGGTGTGTCAGTCTACGGAACGGGTATGGGGGTAGCTGTGGGTGATTATAACAGGGACGGTGCACTAGACCTGTATGTAACCAACTATTTTGAAAATTATCTTTGGCACAACAACGGTGACGGCACCTTTACCGAATTGGCCAAAGAAGTAGGACTTAATAATGACGGTGTTGGCTGGGGTACTGCTTTTCTTGACTACGACAACGACGGCAACCTAGATCTTTACTTAACAAATGGCTCCGAAGGCCCCAAATGGCAAGATGAGGTACTCCGAAAACAAAATGGTATTGATGTTTTTTATGTAGGCAATGGAAAAAACAATTTTACCGATCTAACTACCAAAGTGGGTGTCAACGAGCCAGATGTAAGTATGGGGCTTGCTACCGCCGACTTTAATAACGACGGTTTCACTGATGTTCTTGTGGTCCACAACCATGGCGACCACAAGCTTTATAAAAACACAGGCAAAGACAATAACTGGCTCACTCTAAGACTAAACGGATCAAAAGATAACACTCATGCTGTAGGAGCCAAGGTTCGTGTTAAGACAAATAACAAATGGCAGGTACAACAAGTTGTCGCCGGCGGATCTTATTTGTCTCAAAACACAACTTGGTTAAACTTCGGCCTAGGCAAAACAACTAAAGTAGATGCAATTGAGATTACCTGGCCCGACAATAGTAAACAAACTGTTGGGCCGGTTCAGCCCAATCAGATACTGACGATTACTCAAGACGAACACTAGATGAAGCTTCTTCTGTCCCACCAAAGACATTAGGCCCCGTTTGGTTACCTAAGTTCAAATGTTTCCTCTATGGGCTTATTGTTGTGCAATATAAACCTGTCCCCTTCTCTTGGTTCTGGGAACCCATTTCCGTTTGTATCTTCAAATAGTATTGCTCTAAACAAACCCTTGTAGACTGACTCTGTTGATTCATATAGATCAATCTCTACATCAGTATGAGTACCAGCCTCAAGGTAAACATAAAGCTTCTGGTAAACTGCGGGGTTAAAATTAATGTTTTGCAGCCTAACTCTCTCTACCACCACAAAGCCCGGCCTGGACATGACCACCTTGTCTATGTATATTTTCTCACCAACGAATTGATCACTAACCACTATTTTTTTGAAATTAAAAGGGTCAAACCCACCTAAAAAATGGGCAAAGACGGCAAAAGTTAAAAGAAAAAGCAGAACGAGGGAGATGGTTTTTGTTGTTTTAGAAAACTTCACTCTTGTTTTTTACTAAAAAAATAGTACCCGTTGACATTATAATGGAAGAGCGATATTAATTAAATATCGACAAAAGTCACTTGGGTTCTAAAAAAGCCTTTCTGTCGGGTAAAATGAGCTCAAAAGGGGTAAGCTTAATTCCAATTCTTGTTCTTCTTGTGCTTCTTGTGGGTGGAGGTTACTACTACTA
>CALEZE010000195.1 GCA_937928235.1 uncultured bacterium
ATTTCCATACTATATATATTGCAAGGCTAGCCCCAATTGTATCAAAGATAACATCCCTCACGGTAGGCTCTCTTCCAGGAGTGAAAGATTGGTGAAATTCGTCAGTCACTCCATATAAAGACGCAATTATGGCAGCCATGTAACCAGCTCGTACTTTATTTACCCCAGAATTAATCAATGCCCTATAAAGCAGCGTTGCAAAAATACCGTATTCCACAATGTGAGCGGTTTTTTTGACAATAAAATCCTGCCAGTAAATTTCTGAAGCTTGGCTTGTGGGGTAAGCAGAAAAGAGGAAGATAACAGTTGCCCAGAAAATGACTGGGCCCCAATATTTAACTCTCTCCGGAAGATTCTTCACTTTCAACAGTATAGTCCTTCTTTTTTTGTTTGAAAAATGAAAAACCTGCAAGACCAATAAAAGAGCTGCCTCCGAGGAGAAAAAGTATTGAGCTAACGGGAAACTTTGCCTTTGCCATGCCCATAACCTCTGGTGTTGGAGTAGGTGTTTCTTCTTTTTCCAGCTCATCTCTTAAGCCCAAAACAACATCCACATCTTCGTCTTGATCGCTAGAAATTGGTGATGGTTTTGGAGTTTTAGTCGGACTTGGTTTTGGGGTGGGAGTTTTTGTTGGGCTAGCGCTTGGGGTAGAAGTAGGTGTTGGTACACTTGTCGGTGCTGAAGTCGGGCTGGGGGTGGGTGAAGGAGTGGGTGTAGCAGCAGTAACAGAAATCAAAACGGTAGATGAGTCTTGGTTGTTACTTGAACAAACTTTCCTTATTCGAATTTTAAACTCTTTATTCCCGGACGATGTGTTTTCGAATCTAGCTCTTAAAGTCGCAGAGGCACTTCCTTGATTATTTGTCGTAAATTCGGGCATGTCACTCCATGTTGCATTCTGTTGTAACCAGCTCGAGGTCTTGTCACTCCAAGTATCAACCTCATTAAAACTGTCACCACCTAGTGCTTTTACATAGTAGCTTGTGACAGTGTCTAGCCCAGAACTTTCGAAGGTCACATCAAAACTGTCTCCAACAACTACCGCGGACGGATAAGAGGTTACTGCGCCCACTCCTGCTTCTGCACTTTCAACGATGCATGAAAGACAAACAAAAGTTGCGAGTAAAAAACAAATAACGCAAGGGCTACCTTCCGCATTTATTTATTGAAGGCAACGCCTTCAAGGCTTTCTAGTTAAAGTTTACAACTCTCAAACTTGAAATGTCAGAAACACTATATCCACCATCACTCAAGGTGCGGTTGTTGCCATTCTCTAAAAATGGATCATGCATTATGTAAGAACTCCCTTCTTTTCTGACAATTACTATAAAGTGGCTTCCACCATAAAGTTCTGCCATCACTGGGCCTGAAGCCAACCTTTGATCCAATTCGCTACTGGAAACTCTTCCTATGGAGACATTGACTCCATTTACATTAAAAGACCAGCTCAGTAAGCCTCCTGAT
>CALEZE010000196.1 GCA_937928235.1 uncultured bacterium
CCTTACCCCCATGGAAAGCCGCTTGCTGAGAGTTTTTATGTTGAATTCCGGGCGCGTCGTGCCCCGCTCCTTCCTAATGAAGACTGTCTGGGAAACCGACTGGATCGACGATTGCCGCACCCTGGAAGTCCATGTTTGCTGGCTTCGGAAGAAAATGGGGGAAGACTTACGCCGGCCCCGATATCTCCGGACCGTTCGGGGAGTTGGCTACAAATTCGGTCTCGACTCAGTATGAAGGAGTTCTCATGTCTACCTGTGAAAACCATAAAAAATAGGGAGATACCGCTGAACCGCCAAGTCTAGCCGGTATCCCCCCGACCCAACATAGCTTGCAGATTTTCTCAGAACCGAAAGTTGCTGAGCGCTTTCTGTTTGCTATGCTAGTGAGTAATTTTACAGTATCTGCAGGTAGAAGGCAAATAGACACAGGTCATATAAGAATTTTAAGCTTTTACCACGACATATAGTGGTGTTAAGCCATATTTTAAGAAAAAAGGCACAAAATATAGGGTAGGCTAACGCTTAACTTCGGGTCAAATCTAGAAAACGGCCTGATTAACAGACCAAGTTTAAGGTTTTAACGATACAGTTGGGTAATACACAAAATACCCGATCCGGCCGGATCGGGTATTTTGTGTATTACCCAACTGTATCGTTAAAACCTTAAACTTGGTCTGTTAATCAGGCCGTTTTCTAGATTTGACCCGAAGTTAAGCGTTAGCCTACCCTATATTTTGTGCCTTTTTTCTTAAAATATGGCTTAACACCACTATATGTCGTGGTAAAAGCTTAAAATTCTTATATGACCTGTGTCTATTTGCCTTCTACCTGCAGATACTGTAAAATTACTCACTAGCATAGCAAACAGAAAGCGCTCAGCAACTTTCGGTTCTGAGAAAATCTGCAAGCTATGTTGGGTCGGGGGGATACCGGCTAGACTTGGCGGTTCAGCGGTATCTCCCTATTTTTTATGGTTTTCACAGGTAGACATGAGAACTCCTTCATACTGAGTCGAGACCGAATTTGTAGCCAACTCCCCGAACGGTCCGGAGATATCGGGGCCGGCGTAAGTCTTCCCCCATTTTCTTCCGAAGCCAGCAAACATGGACTTCCAGGGTGCGGCAATCGTCGATCCAGTCGGTTTCCCAGACAGTCTTCATTAGGAAGGAGCGGGGCACGACGCGCCCGGAATTCAACATAAAAACTCTCAGCAAGCGGCTTTCCATGGGGGTAAGG
>CALEZE010000197.1 GCA_937928235.1 uncultured bacterium
CAACGGGATAAAAGATTTACTTAACTGTTACTGGAGTTTCCGGAGCTTCTTCACCACGGTCCAAAACACTACTGACTGGCGAACTCGTCTCTTGAGTGCCATTTTTTACCTGTTCCCGTTTTAGGGCTATTCTACCGAACAAATAAATGGCTGTTGGGACGATTATCATAAGACCACCAATTACCTCTACTATTGCTTGTGCTAAACCGTCAGCTTCTTGTGGGGTGAGGTACCCAAGCATTACGAAAATACCAGTAATTGATTGCGCTAGTGTGACGTAGAACTCCGAAGATTTAAAGCCGGACTTGAGGTTTTGTTCTGCCATTTGTCTAATAGTGCCTTATTGCCTTAGTCCTTGTCAACTTTCAGTATTTTCACAACTTACTCATCAAGTTCTACCGCGTAAATTTTTGCCCCTTTCTTCCAGCCAACAACTACATCTGTTGAAACTATTGACTTTACAAGGAACCATAAACGCACCGCTACTATCGGAAGTGTGGCCAAGCCTTTCACGCCAGCAGGAATTTGATGCAACTCCCACCCCTCAAACGCCTTATAGTATGCTTCCTTTACATCACTTTTTAGTTGAGTATTTTTTGTCTTGTAAGTCTCAATATCTGTTGAGAGGGTTTCGTTTAGCTCTTTTGTGGTTTTGTAGTTGGTAAGGTCCTCTGACAGTTTAATGACTTCCGCTCGGAGGTTTTCGTTTTTCTTTTCTGCATCTTCTGCTCTTTTAATAGCAACATCTCTTTGAGCCTTAAACTCCTCAACGTTTTGTACAAGCTCTTGGGCCTTTTCAAAAAGTTGTGTCCTATCAAGGCTGGCAAGGTCCGCGGCATCTTCCGCTACCCCGTTTGGCTCGTTTACTTTTGGCGTGATGTTTGTACCCCCGGACCATATATAAAGGTCAACATTTCTAATCTTCCACCACAGGTTGTTACCACTAACAGACTCTCCCTGGGTGTAACCCTCAACAGGAACCGTTGTGTTTACTGGAAAGACTTTTGCTACGGGGCTTTTTGTATCAGGATCCGTCCTTGCGTTGAGTCCTTTTTCGGCCGCTACTATCACGTTTCTTGAGTGTGCGGTGATTTCGGGTTTCTCCTCTGCCTCCTGGCCCGTTTCGGTAGGCATTGCGTTTTCCACTCTGTTTGCAAGGGTCGCAATAGACTTTCCCCAGTGTGTAGCTGTAGCGTACCTGACGTTCATGCCGGCTAGTGTGGCACTTCCACCGTACCACTTGCCGTTGGGGTTAAGGTACTGTGTCGATACAAATTCGGCCAAGAAAAAGATACAAGCCTCAAAGGAGTCAAAAGTAGCAGTCGAATTGTAATGGTGCCGAGCATAGGCTTTGTAACCAAACAAGATGTTTTTGTCTCGGGCTATTCTTGACGTACCCCAGGCAGACTCCAAAATCGCGTGTGCCAAGAGATAGACCTGATCAACATTCCACCTCTTACCTGCATCATAAAAAGCCTGCATAACAGACTGTGTGCCAAGAGGGGACTTCGGGTTAAGATTTTTGATAGCAGCCAAGAGTCTTTCCGGAGTAGCTTCGGGCCTAAAGTAATTAATTGGTGTGTTGATATCGTAAACTTTTCTCATTTCTGTTAACCAACCGCTTCACGACTTTTTTGCGCCAGTGTCGGCTTGTCGTGGTGCATTAGGTGTTCATGGTAAATCTTATCAAGTTTTTTGATATATTGCTTATTGAATTTCTTCTTTGCTTCCGGGTGGTGG
>CALEZE010000198.1 GCA_937928235.1 uncultured bacterium
CAGCTTCTGAAATCCTGGCAGGAGCACTAAGAGATGTGGATGGAACTACTTTGGTAGGGCAAACCAGTTTTGGTAAAGGAACCATCCAAGAGCCAAGGCAAATAAACGGAGGCTCTGCCCTGCACATCACAACTGCTAGGTGGTTGACACCCAGTGGGTTTTGGGTGGATGAAGGCGGGCTTATCCCGGATGTGGAAGTCACGGATGACCCCGAAACCGAAGAAGACGAACAGCTTCAAGAAGCTATTGAACTTCTTAGATAAACTTGACTTCAAAGCTTTTTGGGGTTTAGATTAATACCGTACAGGCATGGCAAAGCTTAACTACAGAAAAATAAGTATCGTGCTTGCAATGGTGCTTGTGCTCATTGTGGCTCTTTTAGGTGGAGCAATAGCTGACAGACTTTTTGGTATTAAACCTCTAGACTATCTTTTCCCTCGCAATGAGCAAAATTTTCGAGTTGGCGTGGAGCAAAAAGTTCTTCGTGAGGAGTCTGTAGTTATAGATGTCGCAGAGCGCGTTGGACCATCTGTTGTGACTGTTGCCGTTAAGACTCCGCAAAGAAGTGTTTTGGAATTTAATTTGTTTGGTGGTTTTAGCAGGCGCACCCAGGAAGAACAGGTTAGAGATATTGGGTCTGGATTCTTGGTAAGCGAGGACGGTCTTGTGGTGACCAACAAACATGTTGTTTCAAGCACAGAAGCTGAGTACAAAGTAATAGACCGAGACGGCAATGAATATGATGTTACAGAAATAAGCAGGGATCCAAGTAACGACCTTGCAGTTATAAAAATAAACGCCTCGGGTTTAAATCCTGTCGAACTGGGAACATCACAAGACCTAAAAGTTGGCCAGTTTGTTATTGCAATAGGCACCGCTTTGGGAGAATTTAGACATACCGTAACAACTGGTGTGGTTTCTGGTCTTGGGCGGGGGATAACGGCGGGGAGCGTATTCGAGGGCTATGTAGAAAAACTTGATGATGTTATCCAGACGGATGCTGCAATTAATCCGGGCAACTCGGGAGGCCCGCTTCTTAATTCTGCCGGACAAGTGATTGGGGTAAATGTTGCAGTAGCCCAGGGTGCTGAAAACATTGGTTTTGCAATACCTGTTGATGTATTGAAAGAGGCACTTAATACCTTTACCGAAACAGGCAGTTTTGCTTCTAAGCCATTCTTAGGTGTTCAGCATCAGCTGATAAATCGCCAGACTGCAATTTTGAACGAAGTACCCCAAGGGGCTTATGTTGTGGCTGTGGTTGAAGGTTCTCCGGCGGAAGCTGCAGGTATTGAGGCGGACGACATTATTACAAAACTCGACGGGGAAGTGATAAATGAAGAGAACCCCTTAGCGGATGTAATAGCAGGTAAGAGCGCAGGACAGAATGTATCTGTGGAAGTCTGGAGAGATGGTGAGACACTTGCTTTTACAGCAACCCTTTCTAAGTCTGAAGAGTAGTTAGCCAAGCTTTGAAGTTTTTTCCAACACCTTGTCCAAGTCTCCGCCGAGAATCGTTTCCAGTTGCCCCCAGCTTTTACCAACTCTGTGGTCTTTGACTTGGTCTCTTGGGTAATTGTAGGTTCTTATTTTTTCGCTTCTGTCGCCAGTTCCAATAGCGCTTCTGTGGTGTGCCATTTCTGCTTGTTTTTTCTCCTGTTCCACCTCCCAAAGCTTGCTTCTTAAAATATCCATTGCAATTTGCCTGTTTTGAACTTGTGTTCGTTCTTGTTGGGAAGCAGCAACAAGCCCTGTTGGTTTATGCGTAATACGCACGGCACTTGATACTTTGTTAACATTTTGCCCTCCATGTCCTCCTGCGCGGAAAAATTGTACCTCAATATCGTCTGGGTTTATTTGGACCTCGGACTCTTTTATTTCAGGAAGAACAGCAACTGTTGCCGTTGATGTGTGGATGCGCCCGCGTTTTTCTGTAGCTGGGATTCTCTGTACCCTGTGTACACCGGATTCATTTTTGAGTAAATCAAAAGCACTAGGACCCTTTAGCTTGATAGTGGTTTCGTCTAGTGGAGTTACTTTCCAACCCTTGCTTTCTGCATAGCGCATATACATACGCATGAGATCTGTTGCCCAGATTTTAGCTTCGTCACCACCTGCAGCGGCTCTAATTTCAACATATGCAGATTGATTGTCCATATAAAGTAGATAGGGGAGGCAGGGTTAGTTTTGTCTCAGGTCCTCAAGAGAGCTGGGCTTATCAAGCTCAGCGTCAATCTTCTTTTGCCTTTTCAACTTTCTTCGCTCAGCTTTGGAAAGAACCTTATCTTGAGCTTGCTCTTGTTTTGCGCGGAAAGCATCCACTCGTCCAGCCGTGTCAACATATTTCATTTGACCAGTATAGAATGGGTGGCAGTTGCTGCACACCTCGACTGTTATTTCGGGCACGGTGGCACCAACTGCAAATGTGTTTCCACAAGCACAGCTTACCTTTGCTTCCTCATGCCATTTTGGATGTATTTTCTGTTTCATGTTCTTTTGGGAACAGTGGTAATTATACCAGCGGGAAAGAGTTCAAACAAGCTATCTTCGCTGCCTCTTATATTCTGCCAAAGCAACACCTGTGGCAATCAAGATTGCCCCGACAATGAAGTGGGGCGTGATATGTTCACCCAACCACAGAACGGCTAGGGGAACGGCAAAGATGGGTTGCAAATAATAAAAGAGTGCGGCTTCTGATACCTCTATTGATTGCTGACCTCTTACCCACAAGAAATAGGCAAGGTTACCAGAAAGGAGTGCCATGTACCAAACACCGAGATGATAATTTATGGGGAGTGCCGAAATTGTTGCAATTAGGTTTGTATCAGTACTCAAAACCACAAAGGGAATTAGGGTGGCGGCCCCAACAACAAGGCCAATATTTGTGAGTGCAATTGCGGGGATACTGTCTTTAACGGCTTTCTTTGCAAAAAGAACAGAAGAAGTGTCTGCAAGTAGGAATAGCAAGAGAAAAAGGTTTCCACTTAGGTGGGTTCTTGCTTCACCGGCAAGGAAGGGGTAGAAGTTATTAATGATTACACCCAACAGAACAATAGAGACGCCTATCTTTTCTTGCTTGGTTATATTGTCTCGGAAAAGGATTGCTCCACCTGCGGCGATAATTAGAGGGGAAATGGTTGCAAGAAGTGTGAGGTCAAGAACGGTTGAGTTATCAAGCCCCGTAAAAAGTGCACTAAGGGCAACTGTGAAGGCCAAAAGCCCATAGACAATTGCCGCAGGAATTACCGACTTAATTTTAGAAAAACTAAAACCAGTAAACACGAAGTAAAGAACTGCAATTACTCCTGAAATTGCAAACCGATATGCAAGAAAGGGAAGTGGGTCTAGGCCGCCAAGTGTGTATTTGATTATTGGACCAGCCGCTCCCCAAATGATTGCAACCAAAAGAAGGTAGATATAGGCGCGGGTTCTGTAGTTAGTCATTAAGAAGCTCTGTAAGGCGGTCTATACCAAAGGAAAAGCCAACAGCTGGAATGTCCTGCCCAGCAAACATTCCAATTAACTTGTCGTATCTACCACCACCGCCCCCAGACTGATCTTCTGGTTTGCCTTCCGGTTTTAATTCGAAAATGGTTCCTGTGTAGTAATCAAGGCCGCGTGCCAGAGTTGCGTCAAAGAAAAAGTCCTCGTTTTCCTTAAGACCAAACTCATTTTCCAGTGTCGAAAATACTTTCTTAAGATTTTCCGTTGGCTCTGCATTATCAATAAATTCCAAAAGCTCCGGTTTAATGTTTTCCCTACCAGCTTTGTAAAGCTTATCAATTTCCCTTATGTCCTCAACGGCTAAGCCCTCAAAATTTTTACGGTCATTCATGGCCAGTTTTGCATTACCCAAACCAACCGTACGGCAAGCTTTAATGGCTGCCGCTGCAACTCTGGCATCTTCTTCTAATGATTCCGAACCAACAATGTCAAAATCAAACTGAGTAAATTCACGGTAACGGCCGGACTGCGGGTTTTCTCCACGAAAAACATTTCCTATCTGATATCTTCTAAAGACACTATTTCCTTGAACCAGTCCAATATTGTTAGCAACAAATCTGGCTAGGGGAACAGTGAGGTCGTAACGGAGTGCGAGGTCTCGGCCCCCACGATCTTCAAACTGGTATATCAGCTTTTCTTCTTCGCCATACTTACCTAGAAGGGTGTCTGCAAATTCAATGGTGGGTGTTTCCAGGGGGACAAAATCAAACTCTTCCAAGACGCCTGCAATTTTATTAATTGTCTCACGGCGCAGTTTTGCTAGTTCTGGCTCTATATCTCTAAAGCCTTTTGGTGTAACTGGTCCTTTTTGCATAGTTTTAGTTTAGTGTTTGAGTAATAAAAAAACCAGCCGGTTGGCTGGTAAATTTGGACGCAAACAAACCGCCAACCTAGTTGGTTATGGCGGAATGATTGATTGTTTGTGTTCTTGGCATGTGTTTATTTTACTCTGTATCGGTTTCTGTTTCAACAGCGGAGGCAAAAAAGACACCCCGTATTGAAATAGTGTTTTCTTCACCCTCTGTGCCGGTTGCGATTAGTAAATCTCCCTCTTCAATTTCAGAAGTCTCCGGCCCTTTCCAGGTGGAAGGGAAATCAAGAGTCCAACTGGTTCCCGCTACATTAAGCGAAATTTCTCGTCTTTCCACGCTTTCCACTGTTCCAAAAAGAGCTGTGGTTGTTGAGTCTTCTGGGGGCTCTACAACAAGTATGCGTCTTGCGTCCAAAACCTCATTTCCGTTTTCAAAACCCATTGCCACAACAAAATCTCCAAGTGCCACATCTTCAAACTCGATTTCTTCAGTGCTACCTACCGTGCTTGCAAAAGTCGCGTTTTCAGAAACAGCAGCCAGGACTATCTCGCCGCCCAAGGTTCTCATTTGGATAGTGTTGGTGCTGATGTCTGTAGCAGTTCCCAAGTATGCAATTCCTAGGTTTTGCGCTTCACGAACTTTTTCTTGGACTCTTTCTCTAACATCGTCTGTTTCCGCAGAGCTGGTAGCTTCTTCCTCCCCCTCACCTTCCAAGTTGTCGGCAAATTCAGTAGAGTAAACAACCAAAAGGTCTTGTTCTTGAAAACTCCCATTCGTGTCGTAGGCGATGAGTTTTAGTTGATTTATACCCCCAACAAGTTCCACATCAACAAAGAAAGATCCGTCATCTTCGGCTTGTGCCAAAAAGTCTTCTTCCTCGCCCAAAACAACTAACCAAGAGCCGGGTTTAGTGATCCCGGAAATGGTGAATGGGGAAGTTGTGACCACCTGATTATCAACAGGTTTAGCAATAGTTAGCCCAAACGAAGGTGTTGGGGTGGGGGAGCTTTCAGTATTTGCACCACCCGTGTCGGAAAGAGAAGTGTTTAATCTCCAAATCCCAAAGGCGATAATGAGGCCGAATATTCCGCCGGCCAAAACGGCAAAAAGTACTTCTTTACGCATGGTTCGACTTTGTTATTACATGTGTTTTGGGCGCTCACCACAGGTTTTTCAAAGTCGCTCCAAATATAGGTTAAGTACCAGTGCTTGTCAAGAAAATATGGTTTTGCTACTATGCTAACGAGATGCAGATTAATTTTTTAGGTCACGCTTCATTCAAGATAAAGACAAAAACTGCAACCGTTGTTACGGACCCTTTTCCGGATTCTATTGGGATAAAGTTTCCAAAAACAGCTGCTGAGATAGTTAGTGTCTC
>CALEZE010000199.1 GCA_937928235.1 uncultured bacterium
AAGAACGAACAGGTGCTGCTGGACCACAAGGTGATAAAGGATCTATTGGCCCCCCCGGTGAAAAAGGAATAGCTGGTGCTCCGGGTCCCCAGGGGGACAAGGGTCCACCCGGTCCAAAGGGATTAACTGGTGATAAAGGAGACAAAGGCGATAAAGGACCACCTGGTCCTGTTGGTGAAAAAGGTGAAAAAGGCCCTACAGGTCCAGCAGGCGATAAAGGTCCACAAGGTCCGCGTGGCCCAATTGGTGAAAAAGGCGAGAAGGGTCCATTAGGTCCACCTGGAGAAAAAGGATTAACAGGTGAGAGAGGACCTCCAGGTTCCAAAGGTGAAACAGGGCCTGCTGGTCCTGCTGGTGATAAAGGAATTCAAGGACCTCCAGGTCCAGATGGTCCAAAAGGACTTCAAGGTCCTGTTGGTGAAAAAGGCCCACAAGGCCCACCGGGTCCACAGGGTGAGCAGGGTCCAGAGGGTCCACAAGGTTCGCCCGGCGATAAAGGCCCACAAGGTCCACAAGGAGAATCTGGCGATAAAGGATTAACAGGAGTTCCTGGACCTCAAGGTGAAAAAGGAGACAAAGGTCCAACTGGTCCTCCAGGTGAAAAAGGAATGCAAGGTCCTCCAGGTCCGCCCGGCGATAAAGGCCCACAAGGTCCACAAGGTCCACAGGGTGAGAGGGGTGTTCAGGGTGCCCCCGGCGATAAAGGCCCCCAAGGTCCACAAGGAATTCAAGGACCACAAGGTGAACGTGGTCCATTAGGTCCAAAAGGTCCACCAGGTGAACAAGGTCCAAAAGGAGAACAAGGTCCATTAGGTCCTCCAGGTCCTAGGGGTCCTCCAGGTCCACCAGGGGATAAGGGACCAGCTGGAGGCTTGTCTGAAGAACAAAAAGCTTTGTTTAAAGAATTATTAGAAATTCTGACCAGCAAAAATGTGATTAGTACAGAAGAACAAATCAAATTAATGAGTTATCTGTATTAAAAATCGAATTTTCTTTTTTAATATTTTATTAATTAAAAAGGTAAACATTCGTCAATTTAATTGACGATTGTTAATTGTGAGACGATCTTATTTTCGTCGTCTTCTTGCTTTTCGTTTTGGAGCAGCTGCTTTTCTTTTGCCGCCAGTTGACTTTCGTCTCTTAGCGCCACCTTTCTTAGCTGCA
>CALEZE010000200.1 GCA_937928235.1 uncultured bacterium
TGCCGAGCGCCCCCCCAAGCGCTTCTCCGCCGACCCACAAAACGATTGCCAGCAGAAAGGTGATGCCGAAAACTGCGGAAGCCAAAGGAGCAACTGGTAAGCTTCCCCAAAGAGCACGGGCGACATCCATCGTAGATGTTCCGTCTGCAATTAGGCCACCAGATTTTACAAAAGCGGCTACAAGCCCTAGAACAAGGAAGGAAAGATCTACAACCAAACCAGCTATTGCGTAAGAAAAGGTAATTAAAATCAGAGTTGTTGCAACTCTCGGCAGCGCTGATTGCACAGAAATAACGGTTTGTGGGTTAAGTTTTACTCTGAACATAATCATAAAAGCCAAAACCAACACAACCACAATCAGAAGGAAATAGGCCATATTTCTAAAAGCCCTCCAAATATTCTGGACAGGAGCTAGGGATCTAAAACCAATCCCCTGGGCCTGTGCTTCCGGGACAATATTAAAATCAGTGGCTTTTTCTGCGATATATTCAACACCAGAAATAGGCTTGGTAGACATGACAGTGTCTGTCAGAAAAGCGAGTCCCACCAGAGGTCCTGGATCGCGCTTGGTTGCTTGCGTGCTCTCTCCCGTCCTTGCACTAACAGGACCAAGGCTTTCCACACAACCCTTCATTTCGTCGAGTGAGTCGTTTGTAGCAAGCCCTGCACACTCAACCAAATCAGTCCCTGTGATTATCGCGGCGAAAGAGTAGAGGATCCACTGAACCTGGGCAAAGGTGTAGCGTTCGCCAAAGATTTCTTCGTCGTCATCCTCAAAGACCTTTCTCTGCCACTGATCAAAAGACTGGTTATACCAAGGGCCTGTGTCTTGAGCCTGGGCGATAGGGGCAAAGATTGTTACAAACAAAAAGATCGCCAGAAGTATCGGCGACAGGTGTTTTTTCAGTTTTTGTAAGTAGGACATTAGTTAATTTTAGATTGGAACTCTAAAAAGTCAAAAAACAAAACCGCTATCTTGCAGGATACGAAGGGCAGAGGCCCATTCTCCAGCAGACAATGTCACAATAATTCATGTCTCCGTCCTGCCTTCTTTCAGCGGGCGGAATGCTTTTCTGAACGCTTCTTGTGATGTTGTCTGGCTTTTTGGATCCATAGTAGTTACAAGCTGCGTCGTAGATGCTTTGTTTATCTGTTGAAAAACTGCCATTTTGGCGACATTCCCCAAAAAGCCACTTCCCGTCCTTCCAAAGAAGCGTTCTTGCGGCTAGTTCCATTGCATCGTAGAAATCACAACGGGAGAGTTTGTTGCCGTTATCCTCGCACTGGGCAATGTCGTTTGTGAGCTTTTCGCTGTCGCAAGTAAGCAGGTTGTAGGCGCTATCCGTTATCTGCATTATACCGGCGGCATTTGCATAGTTTTTCTCACAAACATAGGCTCCGTCGCTATGGACAAAGTCCGGGCCTCCTTCAGACCAAAAAACAGCTTCAAGAAGTTTTGCCGGGACGCCGTATTTAGAAGAAGCCTGGCCAATGGCAGCCTCGATATCTTCCATTGTTTGCCCTCCGCACTGGTTAAAGTTCTGGTTTTCTCCGCTTGCTATTGGTTGCCCAGACAATATGGTTTCCCCAAACCCTTTTGGCCTAAGTGCTGTCTGGATTCCTTTTAAGAAATATTCATGCACACCTCCCAAGTGGGGGAAGTAAAGCTCTGCATCCTCTCCTGATCTTTCCGCACCAGGGTTACCAGCTTGAACAAGCTGTGGCCCGGAACCTGTGCTCTGATAATTCACCTTGGTGGCAGCTGGAATATCAAGAACGGAAAGCACCGGGGAATCTGGCCCTAGTTTAGGAAACATCCTTTTAAAGACGGCGGCGTTCCCTGCAACTAATTTATCCCAAACATTGTCAACGAGTGGTGTTTTAGTAATGACATTCATACTTACATAAATATCTTTTGAGCAAGTTGGGTTTGTGTTTACATCTCTTACACAGCGGTTGTTGCGACAAACTTCTGGTGCCGGACAACTAGTGATAGACCCAAACACACTTGAGCCTCCGCAAGGAATGTTGCTCCCGCCCACTTCTGGTGGGTCAAAATCGCAGGTAAATTCTGCCGTGTACCTTAGCGTGCCTGCAATTTCTCCAGCAAAAAGGTCGTCCCCGGGATTACTTCTTACCTGTGCCAAGTCGCAGGACTCGGTGGTTTTTTGCAATTCCGAACCGCCAATGCCGTCTTTGTCCTTGGCAAGATATGTGCTTTGAAGTAGGCTTGCTAGCTCATCAACTTCTTCCATGTGTGCGAAGAAAAGCTCTGCGGGTTGCTGGTTGTCAAAGCTCACATCCGAAACTGTTACATCACCACGAATTTGAGGAGAGACTGTTTCTGCCTCCACCTCACCCACCCTGTCCTCGGTTGAGGAGAAGGGAACAGAAGGGAAAAGGTTGGCGTAATAG
>CALEZE010000201.1 GCA_937928235.1 uncultured bacterium
AAGAAAATCTTTCCTTTTTTCTGCCAATTTGGATTAATTTTTGAAAGTAGAAGTTTAACCCTTTTTTCTACATCTGGAGCTTCTATCCAGTTAAGACTTTCTTTCTTAGACTTTGAAGACCTCTGCACCTTCTTTGACCGCCTCATTAGTTTTTAATCCTACCACATCTCCTTTGTCTGCTTTTTCCACTTTTTCGTGCTCCACTTGGATGGAAATCACTTCTTGGTCAAATAAATTTTCCCCACCTCTCACAAACCTTATTCTGTCTCCCAGGGAAAGTCTTGAACTAAGCTCCACAATTGCTACGCCTAACTTGTCGTAATAGTGCGTAACCTTACCAATCTTAAATTCGGTCATCCCTTTTTTTGCTTCTTAATTTTACCATTTACTCGCAAAGCATGGCAGAGAGCGACAGCAAGAGCATCTGCTTCATTATCAAAGTGTGTCTTTTGTCTTGGTTTACTTCTTACCCCAGCGCCAAAAACTTTTCTTAAAGACTTTTGTATATCTTTTTTGTCAGCCCTTCCGTTGCCAGCAACAACTTTTTTAATGGTTCCCGGGGCATATTCAACAACCTCCGCCTTATACTTTGCAGCTGACAGAAGCATTATTCCTTGAGCTTGCCCAACTCTTATGGCAGTTTTAGCGTTTGTGGCAAAGAAAATCTTTTCTATAGCCATAACATTGGGCCTATGGTCTTTGAGTATCTTTGAAAGCTCTTTGTGTATTGTCTGAAGCCTCTTGGCAGGCGTTCCGTTTTTACTAGTCTCTATTAAACCCGAGTCAACAATCTCATAAACATCTTCTTTTATTTTTACAACCCCATAGCCAGTAGTTGCAGTACCAGGGTCTATACCGAGAATAAGCATTAGTATGAGTATAACAGCCTCATGGTATACCTCCAAAAAACATGAGCAGGACTTCGTCTTTTTTTCCCTTGAAGGGTGAAAAGTGTCTGTGCCTGCTCAGTTGTTTGTGATACCAGAAGATTCTTGCCGCCGCAAGGACAGTCGGACTGATTCTTCTGGTTCATTCGGCCGTAACCGAAATGGACGCGGGAGGATTTGAACCTCCGACCCCTAGGTACATCAACCTAGTGCTCTACCGACTGAGCTACGCATCCGGGTGGTGACTGCTCTTCATGCCCAAGCACTTCAGCTCGCTCAGCTCACCGGGCGACACTGTTAGTTGTCCTATCTGGAGAAACTCCTCAATTCCTCCAAATATTTTCCAAGCAATCACCAGAGCGGTAGGCAGGATTCGAACCTGCAGCCTTTTGATTGGCAACCAAACGCTCTACCATTGAGCTACCACCGCTTGGTATTCTCCTGATCATTTCTTTTAGCATTAAAAAGAAGTCAGGATATGTAAAACTGCGTAGTGGGAATTATATTTAAGAAGCCAAAAAGTTTCAAGACGATTTCTTCTTAGCCTTGTTTTTCTGGAAGAATGCGAGGTAAATGATCTCCAGTATTCCGGCGGAGGAGATAATAAGAATAGCTATAAACCAATTTCTTTGGTCTTGTCTAGCCGCTCTCCAAAGTGCTATCCCTTTCCAAATCAGTGACCAAATAACAAGCACAAATACCAAGACTTCTGGGAAGTTTCCTAGCGGTCCATAAAGTAGTTCTGGATTCATAAGTTTTTATTTAAGCCTAGCTGCTACCTCTTTCCAGTTTACTACATTCCACCATGCATTGATATAATCCGCTCTCTTGTTTTGGTAATTGAGATAGTATGCGTGCTCCCAAACATCAATTCCAAGGACTGGGGTCATTCCATTGGATAAAGGTGTATCTTGGTTAGGTGTTGTAACAATATCCAGGCCTGAATTTTTTGTTACAAGAAAACCCCAACCACTTCCGAATTGACCTACAGAGGACTCTGTAAACTTTTCTTTGAAAGAATCAATGCTTCCGAAAGTGCTGTTTATGGCATCCAGCAGTTCTCCCTCGGGCTCACCACCACCATCCGGACTCATAATTCCCCAAAACATGGAGTGGTTGGCATGCCCTCCGCCGTTATTTCTTACGGCTGTTCGGATTTCCTCAGGAACTGTGTCTAGTTCAGACATAAGGTTCTCTATGTCTTTTTGCAAAAGATCATCCTTTCCTTCTAGCGCCTTATTTAGTTTTTCAACATAACC
>CALEZE010000202.1 GCA_937928235.1 uncultured bacterium
AGTGTTTTACCCACTGTTTTTACCACCTTTTGGGGGATGGAATCCTTAGTTTTGCGGTTTAATTGTTCTTCTAGTTCTCTTTCTATATAGTTTGTGTCAACACCTTTGAGCATCTCTTCAAGTTCTTCATCTTCTACTTTTATTTTTCTCTCATCTAAAAGAAGCTGAAGGAGTTTTAGTATTTTTGTAATTTCTTTTTCTGTTATTAGTTCCACCTGAAGCTGCAACTCTTCCCTTAAGGTTGTTATTTGGTTTTCTCGGTTTTGGCTGATAAGAACCACTATTGCAAGAATAATGGCCTCCAAAGAGACTGCGGTGATGAGCAAAACATGCGGGTAGGGGTCAAAAATGGCGATGGAGGGAACTAGGCCGTTGTTGATTGCTATCCACCCGGTAAAGAGCACAAGGTTAAGAATAAGAAACCCTACAGTGCCAAAAGATTTTGTCAGCGCATCTGCAAGCTTTATAGAAAAACCTCTTTTCCTTTGGGCTTTAGCTTCGAAACTATGAATTATCTGTCTAGTCTTTCTTTTTTGAGAAGCCATGGTTTATTTTGGCGAGTTTTTAGCAAAAAAACAATATGCTTAGAAATCTTGTATGTTAAAATCCGAAGGATGTCACCAGAATTTAATTCATGGAAAGAATTTCTCTCGTCAGAGAAATGCCAGGCAGAAAAATGGCGACTGGGTGCATGTGCGTGGTTTAGATAACAGTCCTCGAGCAAAAAAGAAACAGAGAAGGATTGAGGAAGAGTTTGCCAATGTAAATACAGACACACCTTCAAAGTCAAGAGATGGGAAGAGCAATGCTACAAGAAATAGAGTTAAGTATAGAGGTAAGCACAGAAGTTCTCTAAGAGGAGCTGGAGTACATGCGTTTTTTAGAGCGAGTCAAAAATCCAGTAGACGGTAGCTCTTTTTTGTTTTATGATATAGTTTCTTGATGAAATACCACAAAACCAAACTTCAAAACGGCCTTCGTGTAATAACTGTCCCAATACCTTCTTTAGAAAGTGTAACCGTCACTGTTTGGGTTGGGGTTGGTTCGCGTTGGGAGAAAGATGATAAGGCGGGAATAAGCCACTTTCTAGAACACATGGTTTTTAAAGGCAGCAAAAAGCGCCCGACAGCTCACGATATTTCAAGTGCGGTGGATTCCTTTGGAGGAGAGTTTAACGCATCAACCAGCAAAGAATGGACAAACTTTTATATTAAAAGCGCTTCAAATAATGTAGAAAAGGCCTTTGATGTTCTTAGTGATATGGTTTTAAATCCTCTTTTAAGACAGGAAGACATTGATCGCG
>CALEZE010000203.1 GCA_937928235.1 uncultured bacterium
TTACATTTTTAACTGCAGGAGAAAAAGAAGTGAGAGCCTGGACAATTAATAAGGGCATCTCAGCACAAGAAGCTGCTGGGGTGATCCACACAGATTTTGAGAAGAACTTCATTAAGGCAGATGTGGTGAACTTTGAAGACTTTGTAAGGTTGGGCTGGAAAAGAGCAAAGGATGAAGGAAAGGTAAGAAGTGAGGGAAGAGAGTACATTGTCAAAGACGGAGATGTGATTGAGTTTAAGATTGGTGCTTGATATAATCAGTCCCGAGGCAAGATAGCTTGCCTCATTATTATGGAAAATTACGAACTAACATTGGTTTTACCTGAGAAGGCGACTCCTGCTAAAAAGAAGTCGATGACAGAAACTATCGGAAAGATTGTCAAAACCTTAAAAGGTGAAGTCAAAAAGGCCGATGACTGGGGCAAAGTTGATTTGGCTTATGAAATTAAAGGCAACAATGCTGGAAACTTTCTTTTCTACCAGATAGAATTAGATAAGTCACAAGCCCCAAATCTGGAGCAGAAAGTTCGAATGGAGGAAGGAATTGTTAGACACCTTTTGGTAAGGGAAGAGTAATCAAAAATGGCTAGATCACTAAACAAAGTAACATTAATTGGAAACTTAACTAGAGACCCGGAGCTTCGTTTTACCCCGCAAGGCACAGCTGTTTGTACCTTTGGGGTTGCTACAAACAGAGATTGGACAACAGAGTCTGGTGAAAAGAAAGAAGATGTTGAATTCCACAGAGTAGTTGCTTGGAATAAGTTAGCTGAAATTTGTGCCCAGCTTTTGGCAAAGGGTAGAAAAGTTTATGTTGAGGGAAGGCTTCAAACCAGAAAGTGGACTGGGCAGGATGAGGTGGAAAGAACGACCACGGAAGTGGTGATTTCTGAAATGATACTTCTTGATTCTAAGGGCGACTTTTCTGGCGGAGGAGATGATTTTAATATAACAGACGAAGAAATGGCCTCTATGGATGAGGGTGGCGACGACAAAGGTAAAAAAGCAAAAGATACAAAAACAAAAGGCAAGAAGAAGGAAGAGGCAGAAGATGAAGTATCTGAGGATGATATTCCTTTCTAACAATGGCTAAACAGAAAAGAAAAAAAAGAAGAATGCAACCAAAGGTCACAGGACCTTGTCCTTTTTGTGAAGCAAAGAAAACTCCTGATTACAAAGAATACGAAGATCTGGCCAAGTTTGTTTCCGACCGCGCAAAGATAGTGGGGAAGGACAGAACGGGTGTTTGTAGCAAGCACCAAAGAGCATTGGCAACTGCAATAAAAAGAGCTCGGCATTTGGGACTACTTCCTTTTGCCCCGACTATATAACTTAGTCTTCCTTTCGGGGGAGTAAGTGTTACAATAATTTTCGTATGAGTTTTCGTTCTCTTTTGCCCAAAATCCGTTTAGCATCCGCAAGGAAAGTACTCATTTTTTTGCTGGTAGTTGGCGGCTCTTTTTTCGCCGGTTATTTTGCAGCTACTAGCGAGCTCTCCCTCGATCCTTCAGGAAAAGTAACCATAACCAGGGAGGTTCCCGCTAATCGTCAAGACATAGACTTTGCGTTATTTTGGCGAGTTTGGGACACACTGGAAACAGATTACCTTTTAGAGGAAAATCTTGACCCTGCTGCTATGGTTTACGGCGCTATTGAGGGAATGGTCGCCGCATTAGGGGACCCATACACAGTATTCTTGCCACCAAGCGAAAACAAAATAGTCCAGGAGGATTTGGAAGGTACATTTGAGGGCATAGGGCTTCAAATCGGATATAAACAGTCTAGACTGGTCGCCGTTTCCCCTCTATCTAATTCTCCCGCCGAAAACGCTGGAGTGTTGCCAGGAGACTATATTGTTGGCATAACAGATTTAGAAAAAGATATTGAGACTGGCACTGTTGGCATGACCATACATGAAGCAGTAAAAATTATTAGAGGACCAGCGGGCACTGTAGTTACGCTTACCCTCTCTAGAGAGGGGGAAGACGACCTAGTAATAGTGGATATTATTAGAGAAGAGATTGAGATACCG
>CALEZE010000204.1 GCA_937928235.1 uncultured bacterium
CGGCCATGACGGGGTCCCTTATTTCTTCAATGTATCTTGCTGCCCTTAAAAAGTCCCCCTGGGTTAGCTGCATCAAGGCAATGTTCATACTCAAATAACACGCATCCTCAAAAATGGGGTCCGTTTGTCTTTTGCAAAGCAGTAGCGGATCAGTCTTGCTCATGGTAAGTTCATACTCCCCAGTTGAATAAAAAATCGCTATTCCATTAAATACCCCCGTTGCACACCGGGAAAGCTCTATGTCATTTGTCGCCACATCACGACAAAGTTCAAGTGCAGGTTCCGACATCGCAATGTCATCCCCCCAAGTGTTAGGCCTATCATGGGCATTAACCCAACCGTGCCCTATACCGTGGAAGCACTGATGTGATGCACCCGTAGTCTGATTACCAAGCCGTTCGTCCACATATTGACAAAATTCCCTTGCTTCTGTTGCGTCCCCCCTTTTTGCAACCAAAACTTCCATGTACCCATGGTAAAAACCGTAAGAGCAAAAAGCAGTTTTTGGAGAAACTTCAAATTCCTCCCCTTTTTCAAAGAGTTCATAGGTCATCTCGCCCAAAAGGTGTCCAAAGTTGTGGCAATTTTCTGCAAAACCAGGGGCTTCTTTATAGTAGTACTCCACCAAATCCAGTGCTGGCACTAGGCCTTCCTTATCAAAAGTGTTTTCAACTGAAGCTTTCCAACATTTAAGTGTGTGGTCGTTTATACAAGGGTCTTTTTTGTTGGCAAAAAGTAGCACTCCAGCCAAAATAAACCCCAAGATAATCGCCAACAATTTCACTTTTTGTTTTGTCATATTTCTGCCACCTTCCTGCACTGATCAATTTCAGCGCCACTTAAGTCAAGCTTGTCACATGTTTTGGTCAAGAACTCTTTCGCCTCACTTGGTGCAACATACCTTTTTACTCTCTCAAAAAACCCTTGAAAACAAGATTCTTTAAGAAACGACTCATACTCCCTACAAACAAGTACCGCTTCGGGGTTCCTGTATTCAACCATCCAAATAGAGGCACCCAATTCCACCATCATATTCGCCGCCATCTCGCGATCCTCTACCAGGTTGATAAAGTCAGCAGTTGCTTTCGGGTTTCTAAAAGCCACATTATATGTCCCAACCATAGTCAGGTAACACTCGTCTCTCTCTTCTCCCAACGCCTCATTCTCACAAAGTTTAAATGGGTTTCCACGAGCGAGCGGCATCTTGATTCCATCACTGCTTCCAACATAGAGGTGACTAAAACCAGACAAAACACCTATTCTGCAAACTTTTGCAAGGTCATCAAAGGCCTCGCAGGTAGAAATCCCCAAGTCAAGAATCGTGTCTGCATCCATCCAGTTAAGAATTGCATAGTAATGTGTTATACCAAGTCCCAATCCAAACATGCAGTCCGTTAGTGCATCCTGATTCCCATTAAGGTCTCTTTCTACCCTACGACAAAACTCGTAAGCATCTGCATAGCCCAATTCGTGACTTACATAATCCTGCATAAAGGAGTGGAAAAAACCGGAATCACACATTGTAATATCGCTTGTAATCTCAAAATCCACTCCGTCGTGATATTCGACATACGCCTCTTCTCCAATAACTTCTGACAAGTAATGGCACCACTTTGCAACAAAAGGGTCCCTTTCCAGTTCTTCCGAAAGCTTCTTGAGAGCCTTGCTTGCACCCTTGTCATACACAAGGTTGCTAAAATACTCGTCTAAGCAAAATTGCTTCTTCACTTCATTGCTTATTTCTTTGCAGCCACTGAGGTCCACCCTCCTCTCTTGTACACTAAAAAGTGTCTTTGCTAACGGAAGGAGTATCTCTTTCCACCTAGCACCATTTACTTTGATAACCCCAGTTATTTCTGGTTCTAAGTGGTCATGGTACCCCCAATCACCGAGCTTGTTAAATGTAAACTTCCATTTTTGCCCTGGGCCAAGAGGTTGGTGTGGGTCAAAATCCAAATACAGCAAGTGGTCAGGATGGTCGTTGGATGCGGGCCAATACGGTGTACTTTTCGCACCATCAAAGAGTACCGTGTCGCCCAAATTAATTGTCAACTCACTCGGAACGAAAGAGTCTTCGGTTTCTTTTACCAAATAAGCTTTGGGTCTAGTTAGCCCAATAACTAGCAACAAAAGTCCTGTGACAAGGGCAGTGATAATATAAATTCCCCAAAGAGCTCTAAGTGTGTTCACAAAATATGTTCTTTTTAGTAATTTGTGCATTTGCGTTTATATTCCTCTGGTAATTCCTGGCAAAAGCCCTTTATGTAGTTATTGTCCCTGGAGTAAAAATGAACACCCCCAATAAGGTGGGAAAAACAACTGTCTTTAATACTTTCCGGAGCAAGGTTACAGAAATTAATTGCCACGGAGTAATGGTTTTCCCCACCCCAATAAAGCGAATTCACCGCTTCAAGTGTGCAATATGTCCTACTTTTCAAATCTCCCGCCGCACTACAATATTCGTGTACTTTTAAAAGCGCTTTTTCGTTCATTTTGTCGATATTCCTTATATCCCTTTCCTGCGCCAAAACTACAAACTCTTTTCCAAATCCCCCGGCACACACATCTTTCAGGTGCTGTGGAACTTCTGCTTTATTGCAAAGTGCAAAAGCCTTTTCCATGTCTTCTAATGATATGTCCTCAAGATTGGCCCCGGAGGCCTCCATAACATATGGGGTCATATATAAAACACACATCCTTCTTGCCTCCTGAGGAACAACTTCCTTCATGCAAGTAGACAACGGAGCGTTGGGGTCTAGATAAATATCTCTACCTTTTTGCCAACTCTCCTTGTCATGATCTCCTCCAGACACTATCTCCATAATCATTCCCCCAACACATTCGCCGACCTCAACACCTTCATTGATATTTTCTCCAAGCTTCTGGCATAGCTTCGCCCCCTTTTCAAAATCATAGTTTGCATATGCCAAGACACCATGGCCTAGTCCGTGGAAGCACATTGCATACGCCCCCTTTCCACCGGGTGCTTTTTTGCAAGCCTCATTCATATCGGCTAGGGCGTTTTCTCCTTCGCTCAGTAGAGTTCCCACCACAATTGAATGGGAGCAAGCATTTCTAAATTCGTCAGTACAAAGTGATATCGCTTTTTTGCCCTTTTGTTTATAAAGAACATCTCCCACCACATGGCCCAATAAATGGAAATCCGTCCCCTGGGGAAGTTCTGCATTTCTTAGAAGGTCAAACCCATATATTGCTCCTTTTTCCAAAGCTCTTTCCTTAAAAAATGAAGATAGTTCTTCAAAGGTCCCCGTGTGTTTTGGAAGTTCGGCCAAGTCTTTCTCCAAAGAATACGAAGGCCTTGTTAAAAATAGCCCCGCTGCCACCAGCAAGGCTGCAACACCAACCAATTTCAATTGAAGTTTTGTGGGCATCTTAGCTAGCAGTATCTCAAAACTACTCTATAAAGAAAAGGCCAGATGGAGCAGGATAAGCACCACAGCTATATCCAAAAAAGTAACCAGTAAACGCTCCTTCATCGGAGTCGGCTTCTGGGACACTAAAGTTGTGTTCTACTTCGATCGTTTCCCCAGCGCCTACTTCCCAATGGATGTCATCAGAGCCCAATGTTAGCGCTGAATCGGTGGTATTTCTAATTCGTAAAGGCTCACCGTCCTTCAGTCTAAAAACGGTTGGTAAGCCAAAACAGTCACTGCCCACGCTAACAAGCTCTAAGGTGTCCGCCTCATTTCCCAATAAGCGAGAAACGGCGTTTGTCCATGCATTTCTGAATTCATCAGTTACTTCCTCTTCTTGGAGAGCAATCGCTAGCTTCTGCTCATCACTAAAACCTTCCGGATATACTCTTTCTGAGGAGATTAATTCTGATATGTTTTGATTACCTAAGCCACCGTTTGAAGTATTCTGTTGCTGCCCGTCTCCGGCATCTCTTCCAATGGTTGGCAGCTCTATTCCCCAACTCTCGGGCGGATACGCTCGCAAAGCCAAAAAGCCAACTAAAAGAAGTAGCGCCACAATTAAAATATTTAGGAAATTATTAACCTTCTTCTCGTCGAATTTCTTTGCTGTCTTTTTAAAACTTGACATGGACTTTTTACTAACCAATAATCTTATATAAGAATCTAAATAATAATAGTATTCGTTGTTCGGTCTGTCAAAATGCGTTCTAGGGGTATCAGTCTAATTCCAATTCTTGTTCTTCTTGTGCTTCTTGTGGGTGGAGGTTACTACTACTA
>CALEZE010000205.1 GCA_937928235.1 uncultured bacterium
CGATGAAAAAAAACTCTCACCTTTTTATTCTTCAATTCTCTAAGAATTTTTGGATAGTTATCTCTGCTGCCGTCGTCCACCACTATAACTTCGAAGACCTCTTTTTGCTTGAGGACTTTTGCGAGGACTTTTTCTATGGTTTTTTCTTCGTTATAGTTTGGTATTACCACTGATAACTTCATTTTTTCTCGGCAATTGTTAAAACAGAAAGACCAAAAGGAAACTTTACGATTTTTTCCAAGAGAAGGACAGGCCTAAATACTATATCAAAAAATCTTAACTGATTTCCCGGAATAATTTCTTTTTTCAAAATCTTTCCATTCACAAACCATCCTAGCATACCAAAAATATTAAGATACCTCGTTTCGAGAATCTTAAACCCGTTGTCTTTCAGAATTAAATTAAGGCTTTTTGTTGTATATCTTTTGTGGTGGCCTAGGTTTTTATCCATTTTGCTAAAAAGCGCTTGATGTGCGGGCACGAGGATTACTGCAACCCCGCTCTTTTTTAGTAATTTATTGATATTTGAAACGGCAGCAGTATCGTCTTTTATGTGTTCTAGTACGTTTATCATAATCGCAGTGTCAAAGTTTTTGCTCTTAAAGAAGTACTCACCCTTTTCAATGTTTCCCAGACCGGCAGAAGCCTTGCCTTTGGTTGTTTTACGGATTCTGGGAATATAATTTTTTTCTACTTCTATACTTGTGACTTTGCCAAAATTCGTAAGTAGTTTCGTAAAGTTTCCTATTCCGCCACCGATTTCGAGAATTTCGCCTTCTAAGTAGTTGACAAAAAAACTAAGAGTCCAATCGTTATAAAACTTGGCACCCTCCATTATTTCAAGAGTTTCTTGGCCTGTGTCTGTTTTGCCCATGTTTTTCTTCAAAAGAAGACTTTAAAATGATACTATTAAAAACGTTTTAGTGTCTACGAGAGTTCATGCAAAAAATTTTTGAGCTAGTCAAAAACAACCGCTTCGCTTATATCTTTCTTGTCATTTTAAACGCTTTCACTTGGTACCCAGCACTGAATTACTGGTTTTTTAGAAATTGGGAACAAAGTTATTTGGTTGGTCATTGTGGATCTAAGTTTTATTTTATTTGCATGATGAAAAGCCACGGACTATTGTACTTTATTAATTACAAATTGTTTGGTTGGAATGCTTGGGGTTGGTACTTAACAGCGATAATACTTTTTACGATTTCGGCGCTACTTGTTTACAAACTCACCCACGAGATTACCAAAAACCGCACGATAGCATTTATTGCCGGGACACTTTTTAGTGTAAATGTTGCACACAACGACGTTGTTTTATGGGGGAGCTTCGAAGGGCTTTACGCAATTCTCATGATTTCTTTCCTTTTGGGAGTACTTTTTTACAAAAGACTCAAAGAAGACATTAGAAAAAAGAATTGGGCAAAAGTTGTACTTTGGCATTTCTTGATTCTTGTTTTTTATTCGTTATCCCTTTTTATCCGCGAGAACGCTGTGGTAATGCCCGGGTTGATACTTATTTATGAGTGGTATACGAACAAGTTCAGGCTGTCTCGTAATTACATAGTTAGTGTAATAAAGATTTTTATGCCCATGGCGTTTCTTACACTTGGGTACTTGTGGTTGCGACAGGTGTACGGCGGGTCGCCGAATGATTTTATTGACTCTATGGTGAGGCTGAGGATCTCTCTTTGGAGACAGGGGCTTTGGGGAGAATATGTTCTACGCACCTTTATTTATTTTGGAAAATTTGCTGGGTCGCATGTTGTTCCATACCCCTTTATGAACACTGTTAGGCAAATTGTGGCAGGTATTTTCAACCCACAACTTGTTAATTATTGGTTCTTCACTATTGTTGGAACAGTATATGTTCTTTTCCAGGTTTGGGTTATAAATTACTTCAAAAAACACAAAAGAACTTTCTTTCTTTTGTGTTTTTCCTTTTTGTGGTTCTTACTGCCAACTGTATTTTATAGCTTAGTTTTCAGTCTTCCCCACAACATGATTATTGATCACTACGATGTGGACACAACCAGGTGGCGCTACTTTGCCTTTTTTGGCACAGTGCTTTTTTGGACTAGTGTTGGGTGGAGGTTGTATGAAGTTTATGCAAGAAGAAAAGAACCAGGCAAGAGAACTTTAGAGAAAATTGTTGCACTACTGGTGTTGTCAATTGTTGCCATCAATTTTATCCTCCTTAGGAGCATTCAGAAAACAAGATATGAAAAGATATTTAAACCTGCCAAAGACTTT
>CALEZE010000206.1 GCA_937928235.1 uncultured bacterium
AACTTTGGCAAGCGTGGTGTCTTTCCAAACCATGTTCGTTTCTGGAACACCGTTTCGGGAAAGCACAACAAATCTTTGTCCATGGAAATGAATCGGGTGTTGCATAGGGTGAGCAGACATCGGATCATTAAAAATTCTTACCTTCACCAAGTCCCCAAGCCTAAATTTCCAATCGTTTATCTCTTCGCTCACCTTTCCTGTATCTTCGTCTATCAACTCCCACTTTATATCTTCATTTGTAATTTGTTCGTTAAGCACATACATGTGGTCTTCCCAATGAATTGTTTCACCACCGAGAGCCATCTCGTCGGCCGAAAGGCCAGCAAGCCATTCTTCTTTTGTTTCCGGGGTACACTCACCCATCCATGTGCCATCCGGCATTTTGTGGCAAGGCATATTCTCCATTGCAGAACCCAAGTCTACCTCGCCCGCATCAAGCGAAAGACGAAGTTTCCTGTCTGGTGACTTATATAAATACTCTCTCAGAGGCGCCACTTCGTTTGTAACATTTGGATAACTCTTAAGAGTTAGAAACTGACGAGAAAAGTCTTCCGCGACAACTTTCCCTCTCGCATTAAACTTTGCCAAGGTGTAGCTCCTCTCCCCCAAAGCCGAATCGTGACTTGTGTGGACAAGGCTATAAGCCCCCTCTTCAGGGAAATAAACATCCACGATATATCGTTCAGAAGGAGTTATTAAAAGTTTTTCTATAAACTCCTCCCTTTCGTATGGACTAATATCAGAACCAACTAATTTCATTCTTGCCTTTGGGATAGTTAGTTCAAACGGCCTGACATTGGCAACATTGGTAAAGTGCAACCTAACAACCTCGCCTGCGTCGACATCCAACTCAAAGTCCGTATCGCCGTTCACCAACATTATGTTTCCGAAACGCCCCATGAGAGCAAAGTTTGTTTTGTCTCTAAAATGTGGAACGACCTCACCATCTTTGATTAAAATGTCGTCAATAATTAGCCCCAACTCCCTGTTCACTGGCGAATATTCATATTCTTTTGGTTCCACTCTGTAATTGCCGTAAAGCCCAAGATCCATTGCATAGTCCTCCCTCACATGCGGGTGGTACCAATAAGTTCCGGCATCGGGGAACTTTAATTTGTAGGTAAAAACCTCTCCGGGAGCGACCTCTTCTTGCGAAACACCGGGTGTCCCGTCAAACGGAAAATCCAAACGAAGTCCGTGGTGATGAATTGTCCCCTCCAAATCTAAATTATTAATAAAATTAATTGTGATTTCTGCACCTTGCTCTATATGGATAAACGGCCCGGGGACTGAACCGTTGTAAGCAACCATTCTTATTTTATTATTGCCAATCTCCTTGGTGACATAGCTCGCCTCCAAGTCGTAAGTGTCGCCATCCCTTAAATAGACAATTTCTGCGGTATCTACATTCGGCAAACCCCTGGTTCCTCTGTTAAAAAATCCGCTTCGTTTGTTTTGCGGAGTAGAATTTACATAAAAAGAAACTCCAACAACAAAAAAGAATAACACCCCCAAGAAAATCTTTATATTCTTCTTAAGTTTTATACTTTGAAGCTTCTTTCCCTTTTTTTTCATTTCTCTGTCTAACATCTTAACCAATTAAATTGTGCTTTCAAAGTGTTGACACCTTTAAAAAGGTTCGGTTATCCTTCTTGTGTGGAAGGGGGTGATAGTAAATGAATAACAAAATGGTAACAGGAGTAGTGATTCTTCTGATTCTTGGAGGGATTGGCTACTTTGCAATGTCTTCTAACCAAACCCCTGAACCAGCTATGGAAGAATCCATGGAAATGGAGGGAGAAAACATGGACGGAATGGAAATGGATGGTGAAATGTCTATGGAAGAACATATGGAAATGATGAATGACGGCGAAACCGTTATGGCCATGGCAGGCGCCATGAATCCATCAACTCTTTATGTTGCACCAGGCGAAACCCTTAGGTTTGTGAACCATGAGGCATACGCCAATTCTATAATTGCAGACGACGGCTCATTCCAAAGTCCAATGACACCTAGTGGTGAAGAGTCTGAATTCACAGCACCTGAAGAAGTTGGAACTTACACCTACAGAAGTAGTGCAAACGAAAACATCGAAGGAACTTTGGTTGTAGAAGAGTAATTAAAAGCTAAACTAGCCTAATTTATGGGCTTCGTTTAGACCCTCTTCGTCAAAGTTGGTCGCAAACCAAACATTGAGGATTTCATGCGCTGTTTCTTTCGTGGTATCAACAAGAGCCATAACAAGGATGTTGGCATCATCCCACTTTCTGGCTAGTTGGGCTATTTGAGGAGTCCAGCAAAGGGCAGCCCTTGCGCCTTTGATTCTGTTGGCGGCCATAGTTACACCCGTTCCGCTCCAACAAAAGATTACTCCTCCGTCAACTTTTCCTTCCGCAACCATTCTGCCAGCCTCCATCCCAATCTCTACCCATTTCCCGTCCTTTTCGACAAGATCCCCAAGAAGAATTAGTTCATGACCTTTTGACTCCAA
>CALEZE010000207.1 GCA_937928235.1 uncultured bacterium
CGGCTGTCGTCCAACTGGCCGCGGTAGACAAGTTTTCTTTCTTTGTCGAAAAGGAAAAAGTCTGGTGTGCAAGCCGCGGTGTAAGCTTTTGCGACCACCTGTGTTTCATCGTAAAGAACTCGGAAGTTAAAATCCTCCTCTTTCGCAAATTCTGCCAAAGATTCGGGTGCATCATCTGGATAGTTTTTGGCATCGTTTGCGCTTGTACCAACAATCGCAATATCACTTTCTTCATAGTCCTCCCCTATTTTGGCAAGTTCCTCTCTAACATGTTGCACATACGGGCAATGCCTGCACATAAAGATAACCAGGAGCGCTTTCTTGTCAGCAAAGTCGGAAAGTGAAACTTCCTTGCCGCTTGTGACATTAGGAAGGGTAAAGTCTGGGGCTTTGGTTCCCAGTTCGAGCATTGTGGATGTTACTGCCATTGCTCTTCTACTATAGAGCGTGAAAACTGGCTCCTCAAACGGTACAATGTTTATATGAAGTCTAGAATGGGTCTTTTGGCTATCCTGTTAGTAGTTGGTATCGCTGCCTGGTTGTTTTTTCCAAGGCAGGCTACAGAGGAACCTGCAGTAATTACCACAGAGGAAGAAGCAGAGGGTGGACCTGTTAATTATCAAGTTCCATTTGAAATTTACACCCTTGGAACAAGGAGAGATTTTACGGCTAGCAGGTACCACAATTTGGATGAGAAAGTTTTTATCTCACCCGAGGACACGAATTTTGTGCAGGTAAGGGCTGGTGGAGTTACTTGGGGTGACTTTTTTGAAACACTCCCCATGGAGTTGACACCTGAGTGTCTAGTGACAGGTACTGGTCAAGAATTCTGTGATGGCGAGGGTGGCAATTTAAGATTTTATGTGAATGGTTTGGCGGAGGAGAATTTTTTGGAAAGAGAAATAAAAGAAGGAGACACAGCACTAATTGTTTTTGAAGAGTAGAGAACCCTATTTGGTTATTGGGTCTGACCTAGGGCTATTTGTTAAAGTAGCCGCGAACTTTATACAAATACAAAAGTAACAAGACAGGGACGGCGGCAATGAAATATTTGTTGAAAGCCCATACCTGCAAACCCTCGCTTGATAAACCTGGAGGCGTAGCAATCTCAAAAGAGTTGTAGACTACGCTTGGAGTAGCAACGAGCGTGTATATTAGGTACAGTAGCCACCCTTTTCTGGATTTTGTCCATACCGCCCATAGGAAGAGTGTGTGAGATGCAAGCCCGAGAATGTAAGAAAAAGAAACTCCTGTTACTGGAATTGCTAAAAGAGAGGTGTAGCTAAAAAGACCGATGATCACTAGGATTTTTAACCCTAATGGCAACCCTTTCCACCATGTTTTAATTTTTTCTTTAGTCACACCTTTATTGGAGAGTTAAGTATCCAAGATAAAGCACGAGTATCAAATACAGTGTTGTCCAGCCTTTGGTTAAAGGGAAAAGCCGGGAAAGTGTGCGGAAGTTTCTCACATACCATTTGGGGTTTATCCAAGCAAGCAAGTTAGCAATGATGCT
>CALEZE010000208.1 GCA_937928235.1 uncultured bacterium
CAAAGATCAAAGAACTTCTAGGCGCTCTCGAGAAGGAAGTGAAATAGTCGTAAGGCTAGAAAGCTTTTCGAGCTAAGGTTATACTAAGTACATGATATCGATGGATGAAATCGTCTCTCTCGCCAAAAGGCGAGGGTTTGTGTTCCCTGGAAGCGAGATTTATGGGGGGTATCGTGGCTTTTGGGACTATGGTCCGCTTGGGGTAGAACTCAAAAATAACATCAAAAGAGAGTGGTGGAAGAGTATGGTTTATGAGAGAGAAGATGTGGTTGGGGTTGATGCCTCAATAATAATGAGTCCCAGTGTTTGGGAAGCTTCAGGACACCTGGATGCTTTTACGGACCCTTTGGTTGAGTGCAAGGTCTGTCACAAAAGATTCAGAGAAGACAAGAAAGAAGAAATTGAAGCCCACGAAAAAGAGCACAAAGAGGAGGTTGAATGGACGGAAGGGAGAAGTTTTAATCTTATGACCGAAGTTTTTCTTGGGGTTACGGAACCGAAAGAAAAAGCTTATCTACGCGGGGAGATTACGCAAGGAGTTTTTACAAACTTTAAAAATGTTATTGACTCAACTTCTAAAAAAATTCCTTTTGGAATTGCACAAATCGGAAAAGCGTTTAGAAATGAAATAACTCCAGGAAACTTCACCTACAGGAGCCGGGAATTTGAACAGATGGAGTTGGAGTATTTTGTGAAACCGGAGGATAAAGAGGCGGACAGTGTTTTTGGAGAAATGAAAAAACTTCGTATGGATTGGTATCTTTCGTTGGGTATGACGAAAGAGAACTTGCGTTTCAGGGAACACGGAGAAGATGAAAAAGCGCATTATGCAAAGAGAGCTGAAGATATTGAATATAATGCACCTTTTGGTTGGAGTGAATTTGAAGGCATTCACCACCGCGGAGATTGGGACTTGGCTCGCCACAAATTAGCCTACAAAGATCCGGAAACAAACGAAGAATATACCCCTTGGGTTCTTGAAACATCTGGCGGGGTAGACAGGTCTACTCTCTTTTTCTTGATTGATGCCTACACAAAAGAAGAGGACAGGGTGGTTTTAAAACTTCACCCAAGACTTGCTCCTTATAAAGTTGCGGTATTCCCGCTTTTGGCTAATAAAGAGGAATTGGTAGAGAAGGCGAAGCAGGTCTTCGACAAGCTCAGACTCTCGTTTCACTCGACTTATGACGGGCGGGGAAATATTGGAAAAAGATATCTTGCTCAAGATGAGGCGGGGACTCCTTGGTGCCTGACAGTGGACTTTGACACGGAAAAAGATGGCAAGGTAACTGTTCGGGATAGAGACACAAAAGAGCAGGAGCGAGTTTCAGTTGACAAGCTTACAGAGTATATTCAAAATAACTTAGACAGATGAAAAAATATCTTCCGCTAATTCTTCTTGGTCTTGGACTAATTGTTGCCGTTGTCGCCTTTTTCGTTTTAAGAGGTCGTGGGGGCGAGGCTGTGGAAGATGAAGACGCTGGTGCAATGATAGAAGTTCCACTTGAAGACAGACCCGTTGCTTCATTGACGCCGTCTGAAGACTCACAGGGTTGTGTTGAACTTGCCCTTGTTGTTGAAAAGATCAGGATTGAGGCTGCTTCAATGGACTATGAACTCCTCTATAAACTTCCAGATGGGAGGACACAGGGTGTTCCAGGCACTTTAGATATTTCAGGTGTTGATTCCGTAGAAAAGGAGGGGCTGCTTTTAGGTTCCGAGTCTTCTGGTAGAAGAAGATGTGATGAGGGTGTGGAAAATGGCACGCTTACTTTAAGGTTTAGGAATGACAAAGGTAGGCTTCTTACCAGATTTACCACAGATTTTAGTTTGCAAAGTGGCACGGATGAACTAGTCAGTGTGGATGGTGAATTCACAGCGGCACTCGATGCTTCTTCAAGAGAGTATTTTGTAACCATGGGGACTTTTGGAGTTCCAGGTGATCTACCTGGTGCGCTTACTTCAGGACCATATGGTGTGTTTACTTCAGCCTCTAGAGACCTAGATGGCGAGGTTGAGCTTTCTGGGAATGCCAACAGATGGACTGGTTCCTCTTGGTCTTCTTCATTCTCCGAAGCGACAGGTATATTTGTGGGGATTTAAGGGTAGCTTTTTACTTGGAGTCTGCCAACACTTCTGAAAGATTTAATACTTTCCCTTTTTTGTCACCCGTAATTTTTAGTTTAAGAACCGCGGCGTTTTTTATCGAGTAGTGTTCATATATTTTGTCAGGTGGAGTTTTTTCAAAATAGGCAACAACTTGTCTCATAAAACCTCCGTGTGTGACCACTAAGATATTTGCATCCTTATGCTTTTTGTAGAGTTTAAAAACAAAGCTTACTGCTCTTTTTCTTAGCTCTAGTATAGATTCGCCCCCTTTTGGTTTCCGGTTTAGCATATCTTCACCCAAGGCATCCCAGCTGACTTCTTCTCGTTTCTTGCCCTGAAATTCTCCTAGATTTATTTCCCGGGCCTCTTTAGTAAAGGTAAGCGGTATGTCTGGGTGATTGGTTTTGATAATCATTGCTGTGTCGACCGCTCTTTGCAGATCGGAGCTGTAAATATGATCAAATTTGTCACCCTTAAGCTTGTCGGATACATCTTTTGCCTGTTTTAAACCTGATTTGGTGAGAGTACCTGGCAGGTGCCCCTGCATAATTCTCTGGGCATTTTCCTTCGTTTCCCCGTGTCTAACTAGATATAGGTTCATAAGCTTATTATATCCTACTTGACACTAGTGTGAAAACTGTGCAAAATGGTTAACAGTGGTGAAAAGTGGTGCAAAGTAGCACTTCCACCTGCCCAGAATGGAAGCTATAATCAAAAACACTACCCTGCCCCGGTGGGGAAATGCTAATAGGACAATACACTTCAAAGGTGAGCAGAAAGCGGCGCGTGGCCGTTCCTTCAAAGTTCCGCAAAGAGCTTGGCGAGACATTTATTCTTATTCGATGGTACGAAAACTGCTTGGCGCTAGTTAGCAAAAAGCAGTGGAAAGAGCTTTTTGACAGATTAATTGGTGAGGCTAAGGGAATAACCCAAGCCGTGAGAGATACCGACAGGTTTCTTTTAGGGCAAGCTTACGAGCTTGTCCCAGACGAGCAAGGGAGAGTAATAATTCCAGAAGCGCTTGCAGTATTCGCCGAACTTGAGGAAGAAGCTGTTTTTATAGGCCTTGTTGACAGAGTTGAACTTTGGAACAAGACCAAGTGGGAAGAGAGAGAAAAGTATGTTGAGGCGAATGCTGGTGAGCTTATAGATAAATTGACAGGTAGAGATGAAAAAGAGTGATTACCATGAACCGGTTATGGTTCAGGAGGTCTTAGAATTTTTTGGCCTCGCAGCACATTTAAATTCTCAAGAACGCAAAAAAATAATTGATGCAACAGTTGGCCATGGTGGTCACACTGTTAAGCTTTGCAAAAAAGGTGTTAATATTCTTGGCTTAGATACAGACACAAACAGTCTTGAGGTTGCGAAAGAACGATTAGATGAAGCCTGCCCTCCCAATCATTCACGAATGGTTGGGTCCTTCAAACTCGTTCATAGTAACTTCAGAAAAATAGACGAACTTGCAAAAAAAGAAGGTTTTGGTTCTGTAAACGGCATACTTTTTGATTTGGGTGTTAATACAGAACAGCTTATGTCTGAGTCTCGAGGATTTTCGTTTAGCAACCCTGAGACAAAGCTCGACATGAGACTTGATAAGGAAAACCAGGCAGTAACTGCCGCAGACCTAATTAATGGTCTTGCCGAAAGACAGCTTAGGGATCTTTTTGAAACTACTTGTGAGTTTCATGAAGCCAAGAAACTTGCAGAAAAAGTTGTTGCCTTTCGAGAAAAGAAAAGAATTGAGACGGTTGGTGATTTTTTGGAAGTAATTGGTGAAAAAGGTGGCAATAAACTACATCCCGCAACAAAGCCTTTTTTGGCACTAAGAATGGCTGTGAATAGCGAACTTGAGAACCTTGAAGAAGCGCTTCCGAAAGCTTTTTCCCTTTTGGAGGTTGGCGGAAGACTTGTGGTAATAAGTTTTCACTCTGGTGAGGACAGAATTGTCAAAAACTTTTTTAAGGAGAAAGAAGAAAAGGGTTTTGCCAAGGTGATTACTAGAAAACCTCTTGAGCCGACTGAGGCAGAGGTGAAAACAAACCCTAAGGCAAGAAGTGCGAAAGCAAGAGTTTTAGAAAAAATAAAATGAGAAAAAGAAAGATAAATACAAAAGAAGGATCAAGATACCCAGTCACAAGCTTTGTTTTGCTTGGGATTTTGGGTGTAGTCAGCGTATTTCTAGCAATAGAAATTGCAACCAGTGGGGCAAAATTGGCAAGCCTAGAGTTAGAAGAAAAAAGACTTATTAGAGAAAATGAAGTTCTAAAAAGCGAACTTGTTAACGCTTCATCGCTCTCTCAGCTTGGAAAAGGTGCGGAGGAACTAGGGTTTTCAAAGCCTGCTTCGATTCTTTACATCACCGATGAAAAGGATGTAGCAAGACTTCCTTAAAATGAAAGTGCGTTTAGGGATACTTTCCTTGGTGTTTTCCCTGCTTTTTTTAGGGCTCATAGCGCGCCTTTTTTTCTGGCAAATTATTAAAGGAAGCGAACTTTCTAGCCAGGCAAGAAATCAATACGACAGAGGCACAAGCATTCAAGCCCCCAGGGGTAGCATTCTAGCTAGCGACGGTTCTTGGCTCGCTGCAAGGAGCGGAGCGTGGCTTCTCTACGCTGCGTTACCTGAAATTGAAGAAGATGAAAGAAAAATTGCTGAAAAATTGGCACCATTTTTTGTGGAGCCGGTGGACGGAGAGGTTGATAGGCAGACTCTGCTTGACGAAATAGAAAGAATAGTAGGAGTGCTTTCGCGCGAGGGAGTAGTTTGGGTTCCTGTAAAAAACAAAATTGACACCAAGACAAAGGAAAATATTGAGGCATTGGGCATAAAAGGTTTGGGTTTTGACCCGGTGGAAACGAGAGCCTATCCGGAAGCTTCGGCTGCTGCTCACCTTTTGGGGTTTGTTGGTAAAGATGAGGATGGAAGTGATGTTGGTTATTTTGGCCTCGAGGGCTTTTATGATGTTTCTTTGTCTGGAAGATCCGGCTTTGTAAGCCAGGAATTA
>CALEZE010000209.1 GCA_937928235.1 uncultured bacterium
CCATCAACCTTTGGTTGGGGATAACAATCAGAGTATCGACCTCTTCTCTCAAACTTTCGATACCCTCATCTGCAGTTACACCCCTCCTTGTACCTTCAAACGCAAAAGGTTTTGTAACCACACCCACAGTCAAGGCTCCTGCTTCTTTGGCTAATTTGGCAATGACAGGGGATGCACCAGTTCCAGTACCACCACCCATGCCTGCCGTTATAAACACCATGTCTGTGTCAACAAGAAGCTCTTTAACTTTTTCAATGGATTCCTCAGCAGCTTGGCGCCCAATCTCGGGGTCTCCACCAACTCCAAGTCCTTTTGTAATTTTTTCTCCTATCTGAAGTTTTGTGGGGGCTTTGTTTGCTAGAAGTACCTGTGCATCGGTGTTCATTGCAATGAATTCAACACCGTTGATGTTTTCTGACTCGACCATGGAGGAAACAGCGTTACCTCCACCGCCTCCTACTCCTATAACTTTTATTTTAGCGATACGCGCGGAATCTGGTTTTACTAATGCCATAGCCTAGTGGCAGTGATTTTATCCACAATGAAAGAAAAAAGCAAATGGTTCTAAGGCAGTAAATCTTTGACTAGATCAACCATTCGCCCGGCAAACCCACTGGAAGGTAATTTAATCTTTCTAGTAAAGCTGGTAAGTGCTTCTTGAGGTTCTTGTCTTGCCCCATACAGAATTAGACCTATTGGGGTGGCAAAAGCTGGGTTGATAATGTCATCTATTAAGCCACCTACTCCTTTTGGTTTTCCTACTCTCACAGGCAAAGACATCATTCTTTTTGCGGCATCCACCACACCTATTGTTTCTGCTCCCCCACCGGAAATGATTACACCCGAAGGAACTCTGCTTGAAAGCCCAACCCTATCTAGCTCAAGTTTAACCATGGTAAAGATTTCGTTTAGTCTTGGTCTTATAATCCCATCTGCCAGGGTTTTCCTGGAAACTTTCTTAACTTCAGGAATTCCCAACCTTTTTAAGTCCATGTCGTCCCCTGTGTCTTTGTCCGTATCTGTTGAGAGAGCAACTTTCACTTTCTCTGCGGCTTCTAAAGAGATTCTTAAACCGATAGCCAAATCATTTGTAACATTTCTAGCTCCAATTGGAATGACGCCGGAATAAGACAATGCCCCCTCAATAAACACTGCAACGGATGTTGTACCACCACCAATGTCCACAAGTACGCAACCCAATTCTTTCTCGGTCGGAGTGACAACCGCCTCAGAGGCGGCAAGCCCGGAAAACACGAGTCCATCTATTTTTATACCAACCTCATTAACAGCTTTTCTTAGGTTCTTAACTGAAGCCTGGCTTGCAGTTATAAGGTGGGTATCAACTTCTAACCTTACCCCACTCATTCCTATTGGGTCCTTAACACCAGCTTCACCATCTACTATGTATTCCTGCGGTAGTACATGAATTATCTCCCGGCTTGAAGGAAGAGATATTGCACTTGCAGCTTCGACAACTCTTTCAACATCATCTGGAGAAATTTCCCCTTCCGGGTCTGAAACAGCAACAACGCCGTGCGAATTTTGCGAAGACAGGTGTGCACCACCTAAAGCAACATAAGCACTATCTAAATTGTATCCCGCCATTCTCTCTGCAGCCTCAACTGAGGAAATCGTTGATTCAACAACATCTTCTATGTCCACGATTTGGCCCTTTCTTACCCCTCTTGAGTCGACTGAAGATACTCCTGCAATGTTAATGGTGTTTTTAAAAGTAGTTGGATCGGTCTGTACTTGTGCTATAAGCGTGGCCACTTTTGAAGAACCTACTTCTATACCGGCTATTATTCTTGGTTTTGCCATAAGTTAATTCTACCCAGTCATCTCAAAACTGGATTTTTAAAACGCAAGTCAATTTCACTTACATTCGCAGTTTCAATTCTAGAGGCATCATCCGCTTGTTTCAACCTAGAAAGAATTGCTACCAGTGAACCAAGCAAGATTTCCCTATCACCCTCTAGCGGAAATATTACAGTCTCACCAGTTAATAAATCAACTGTAAACATATCCTCTTCTAGAAAGCCCTCTCGTACTTGGTATGAGGTGTACATATCTAATAGTAGTTCTGCAGCAAAAACGACCCTGTCATCGGCTTTTTCTCCTACCCCCGGGGGAGTAGAAGAAATGTTTAGAGTAGGCAAAGAGGTGTTTTCTTGAAAAGAAACCACACTTCCGTCACTGTCTACTAAAGCCACCAGCTCGTTTCCTTTTTGTCTTAAAGCAAAATATGATTTCCTTTCAACCACATCAACAATAATCCTGTTCGGTAACTGGAAACGCATAAAATAGTCCGTTATTTTTACATTGCTTTCCAAAACACTTCGCGCCCCACTCTTTGCTTCGACAAGCGCCTTTCCTTCGAAAGAAGTTAGCTCCTTTTGCAATTCATAGTTACAAGGTCCAAATTGACTACTACAAGAAATCTTCTCGACCTTGAGATATCTTGGAACTACAAAGAAGGGGGAAACTATAAGGGTTAGAACGGCAAGCGAAACCAAAAGGCCCTTAAGTTTCACGCTAAGGATTCCTCCATCAGACCTACAAGCCTGTTTGCAGCCTGCGTGTCTGTATCTCGGACTTTTTCCAGCGAGTTAGCCATGGCTGACCAATTAGAGATCGCTTTTTGGAGTAGCACAAGCAGCTTCTCTGGTGTTGCGCTCTCTTGATCTAAAATAAAAGCCCCCCCGACCTCTTCAAGACGCCTGGCATTCTCCAGTTGCTCATTCTGGTATGACCAAGGGATTGGAATAAGGACCGAGGGGCGCCCCGCTATGGCAATTTCAGAAACGGTATTTGCCCCAGCCCGTGCAACCACAATGTCTGCGTCAGAAAAATACTTCGGCATTTCTGAATACTCGACTGTCTCAATGACTTCATAATTTTTGGAGAGCTTCTCGGGAAGTGAATTCTTCATGTGTTTTGTGTTTTCGTAGTCCAAACTCCCAGTTTGGTGTACCACCTTATACTTTTCTAAAAGTTCTTTCAGGTTCCCTGTCGCCAACTTATTGACAGCCTGAGAACCACGAGAGCCACCGGTAACAAAAATCACTGGCGAAGAGGAAATCTTCTTCTTTTTTGCAACTTTCATAAAAGACTTGGAAATGGGGTTGCCCACCATCACAATCTTTTTACTTCCGAAAAACTTTTTACTACTTTCTCTTGCAAGGGCAATCCTTTTTGCAAAATGCGAACTTAACTTGTTCGCTAGGCCAGCTGCTGCGGTTTGTTCGTGCAAAATAACCGGAATACCCAAAATATATGCAGCAATAACTACCGGAACTCCAACAAACCCCCCGAAAGACAAAACTAACTTCGGCTTCACCTTAAGTAAAAGATAAAACGCCTGGAAAAAACCTATCGGTATCTTAATTATTGAGGGTATTGTCCACAAGGTAAACCTTCGTTGCAATCTGCCAGCAACTATCTCATGAAACTCAACCCCCATATCTGGAAGCAACTTCGCCTCAAGTGTCTCAACCGCCGTTCCTTCTATGGCCTTTTTGCTCCCAATCCAATGCATTTCCCATCCTTTTTTTTGTTGCGAAATTTCCTCCACAACAGCAGTTGCAGTTGTTGCTGCGTGTCCACCAGTCAAAACTATTTTTGTAGAATCTTTACTTTTGTTTGGTTGCATATCGGGAAATATTTAAAAGTATACCTACTCCGGTAAGAATTGCCACAAGTGCCGTTCCGCCGTAAGAAAGAAACGGTAGTGGGATTCCAGTCAAAGGAACAAGTGCAACCATAGAACCAATATTCAAAAACACCTGAGCACCTATCCAAGTCAAAATACCAACAGCAAGAATTCGCGAAAAGGTGTCCGGTGCACCCCTCGCTATGCCAATTCCTCTAAAAACTAACCACGCAAAAAGAATGATTAGTATGGTCGCCCCAAAAAACCCAAGCTCTTCAGCAACAATTGCAAAAATGGAGTCTGTTGCCGCCTCCGGTAAAAACAGAAATTTTTGCCTTGATTGACCGAGTCCGACACCAAAAAGACCCCCCGAGCCGAGCGCTAATAAAATCTGTCTTATGTGATATGTCCTACCCAACGGGTCTTGTGTAGCTTCTAAAAAGGTGAGCAAGCGCTCTCTCCTGTAGTCGGAGAAAATTATCAGCAAAAAACTTGCCACTCCTCCAGCGGTAAGTGCACCTAAAAAGTAAAAGATGTTTACACAACTTGCAAATGTCGGCGCCATCCCGACTGCCCCAATCACAAGAGTGGTTCCTAAATCAGGCTGCAACATCACCAAACCTGCAACCAATGCAATAGGGGCAAAGTAGGCCAATGCCTGTTTGTTGCTATCTGCTACCTTAGCAAGATAAAGAGCGAGCGTTAGTTTGATAATCTCAGATGGCTGGAAAGACACTGGTCCCAATACTATCCAGCGTCTTGCCCCTAAAACACGCGAGCCAATTTGAGGAAGAAGCACTAAAATAAGTAAAAGTAAACTTGCAAAGAAAAGTGGCTTAGCCATTTTTTTCCAAAAGTTATAGTGTATTCTCGAAAAAACTGTAAGAGAAATAAGCCCAATCACCGCCCAAACTGCTTGTTGTTTAACAAAAAAAAGCTTGTCGTCAAAATAGTTTAAAGCTTGTGGGGCAGAAGCGTCCGCCACGGCGACTAGTCCAATCCCTGTAAGTATAAGTGCGAGACTTAAAAGCCTCTTGTCTGTATCCCCTTTTTGTTTCTTAAGTCTTACCCTAGCCACAAAACCATTATACAACCAGTGTGGTGTTAAAGCTCAGATAGTAGCCAGCCAAAGTCCGAAGATGGCGAGGATTACGCCTGCAAGCCAAGCACGCATAACAATTTTTGGCTCTTCCCACCCCTTCGCCAAAAAAGTGTGATGAATGGGTGCAAGTGGAAAAATTGGACGCTTCAGAAACTTCCAACCAATAATTTGAATAGCGGAGGAAGCAACTTCAATAACAAAGATACCGCCAATAACAAGTAGTGCTGCAAGGCCTCCTGTTAACAAACCCACAACGGCAAGTGTCGCCCCAAACGAAAGCGCGCCAGAATCCCCAAGAAAAATACGAGCTGGCCAAGTATTGAAATACAAAAAGGCTATAAGTGCTCCAAGCCAAAGTGCAATAAACAAAGAGAGCGGAGTGTCTAGGTTCCCTGCAGCGATTATTCCAAAGGTAATCAAACAAATCATAAGGAGTCCAGATGCCAAACCATCCAATCCATCTGTTATGTTGAATGCATTGGTGAAAGCAACAATAATAAACGCGGCAAACGGCACATACCAAACTCCCAAATTAGCTGTCACATTAAAAAGTGGTATATGAATAAACTGAATACCAAGATCCCTGTAGATAAAAAACCCTAACAAGAAACCCAGTATCCACTGTAGAACGAACTTTTGTTTCCTAGTTAGGCCAAACCACAAACCCAAAGTGCCTTTTTTGGGTTTACCAAAAATCTTTATCAAATCATCAGAAAGGCCAAGTAGCCCAAAAGCCAGAAAAGCAAAAAAGATAACAAAAAGCTCAGACTTCAGGTCGTATGCAGATTCTATAAACACCCCCAGTTGGCCGGAGAGAGGAAATATCAGAGCAAATAGAACAGTAACAACAGTAATGAGAAGAATGCCGCCACCAACGGGCGTCCCTGCTTTGATATCGTGCAATTTATCAAACAAGGGAACCTTGCCCTTTTTGGGCGCCTCTTTCCTACGAATAAACTTCAGTTTGTAAAGTAGGTTGATAAAAGGAACAACAAGTGTGCTTGTAAAAAGAAACGAAAATATTATTAACCCCAAAGCCAGGGGAAGAGAAGATAAAGCGTTCATTTTGGTTTGTCCAATTATATGACAGGGGTAACTTTAAGACAATTTGTCTATGAGTTTTTCGAGTTTTATACTGCGCGACCCTTTCACTAAAAGCGCTGTGTTTTTTGAGAGCTTCCCTTCAATCATTTTGTAAGCTTCTTTGTAATCCCGGGCCCAAACTGCCTTATCTTTAAGTTTGCTCTTTACCGTTTTAATCATAACTTTCGATGCAGGACCCACGCCTACCAAGTAGCTTAAATCCAGCCTA
>CALEZE010000210.1 GCA_937928235.1 uncultured bacterium
GACCCTAATGAACCAGTCCCCAGTGGGGAAAGCTGGAGCTTTGTTTTTGACGAGGTGGGGGTATGGACAATGCACGACCACCTTGCTCCCTATATAACAGGTACAATTACAGTTGTTGCAGAGTAAGCTTCAAAAGAAGATTTCCCGGTTAGTTTGTAAACTCAAAAGTGGAGAGGATTCGGTCGAATATGGTTTCAGCTGCGCCACTCGATTTTGAAAAAATGACAATTCTATTGCCAAGAGGTGACAAGATGTAATATATCCTGCTACCAAACGCAGTATCGATATAGGTGAAGGTTTTTCCGCCAATTGTTGTTTGACTAGCTTTAGCGTTGGGAGCTGGGAACTCAGGGTTGTTTTTTACTGCCTCAACTTCTTGGGCGATATACTTATCAAAAGATACTCCGAGGCTGTTTGGATCGACTTCGTAGACTGAGAAGCCGTCAAAAGGCTTGTCTGTACCCTGAGCGACGGTTGATTTGTCTGCAAAGCTGCCAACGAGGTTGGCATTTCCCACAAGTGGACCAGAAACCACAACTGACTCTTGTGTAATATTGGTAGGATGTTTGAAAGTGATCCCTGCGTTTGCATTTGTATAAACTTTCCAATTTTCTGTGCTGTTTGATCCACCAGTAAACTCAAAAGTAGAAACAATTTGATCCATTATCAATATTGTACCCTTGTCATAATTGGGAACCGGGATTGTATAACCAATCGGTGGGACAGTAACAAAGTTCCCTTGATCATCTTTGACAAAAATACTCCAGCTACCACTAAGGATGCCTTCGGGAGTTGTACTAGGTGAGGCTTCTCGTCGGAACACTGCACCGTTTAGTCCTTTTATCTCAACAAAATCTCCCGGACACTTTGATGCAGCGAGAATTGGATCATCTGGGTATGGGTTACTAAAGTCTGGACTGTCTGAAAAGATGCATATTCCAGGCCCATATGCAGGGTTTGCAGCCTCAATATTTATCTTGTAGTTCCCATTAACAACAGCAAACCCAAAGGGAATAGATGAAATTGTCCAATCACTAGGGTGCTTTATGGAATAGCCGTTTTGTTCATATGTTTCCCACCCCGCAGTGGGGTCTGTGGTGGGGGAAGGGGAGGGTGTGGCTGTAATTTGTTCCCTTAATTGCATGGTTTGGTATGCAAAATAACCCATACCTAGGGAAAGCAGGATTATTAAAATTCCAAAAAGCATGAGAAGTTTATTGCCAGATTTTGGGGTTGGAGGTGCCTCTTGAGGCATTTCTGGCGCTGTTTCTGGTTGGGTGGGTAACTCTTGCCCGTCCATGTTTTGAGTTTGGTTAAGGGTTTCTTCCATTTGAAGTATTCTAATTTAACAACCTAGACCTACGAATTGTCAATTACCACCTGTGGAGGAAGCGGTTTGTGCTACTCCGACTATCCACCAGTTGAATGTTGTGTTGATTCCAGCGGTAGTATCAAACCCTACTGTGAAGAAACCGTCTCCAGTTTCTTTTACGAATAACACCCTGTTGTTTGTAGGTGTGGTTGGGGTTACATAGATAAGGGTGTTTGCTGTTACATTTTCATTTCTTATGGTTAAGTCACTCCTGTTGGCACCTAGTGTGGCTCTTCCTGCGGTTGCGTTTGTCACAATTTCGCCTTGGGCATTTACTTCTGCAGCGCCACTTGCGATGGAAATACCACCTGTTTCGAGGTTTGCAAATCTAGCAGATCCGCTTGCATCAACCGCACCAAGTACATTTCCTTCAGCGTCTCTTACGCTCAAAAGGTCGCCGAAGGCAGAATCCTGAG
>CALEZE010000211.1 GCA_937928235.1 uncultured bacterium
TGCTACAATAGCTCCAGTGAGAATAAAGAAAAAGGCAGTAAACGCAATTCTTGTGGCAACGGGTATTATCCTCTTCTGGCGAGGAATGTGGGGACTTTTAGACCTTTACTTTATTAGACACGACCAGGCCGCAAGTTATGTTGGATCTCTTGTAATTGGTTTCCTGATTCTAGTACTCACCCACCACCTCACAGACATCTGATATGATGAGCCCGGAAATGCAGGTTAAACAACTCTCCCCAGTTGAAGAAAATGTACCCCTAGAAGGGCTTTATTGGCGAGGCGAAAACGACCTTAAAGAAATCTACAGGAAAACATACGCGAAACTCGGAAGGCCTTTGGTGATTGCGAATTATATTTCAGACAAAAATGGTGTTATTGCCTACAAAGAAGAATACATAGAGAAAATGAATCTTACTACTGGTCCTCCAGAGACTATAAAAAACACACCTGACTGGAAGCGCTTTCAGGAACTTCAAGCACAGGCAGATATCATCATAACCGGAACTGGTTACCTTAACCGTGTTAAAAAGCTTGGAGACAAGGCACAAAATGTGCTTAACCAATTTGACAAGGGCGCCAAATACGAAGCGCTGGGAGACAAGAGACTTGCCAAGGGATACAAAAGCAGAAACCCAGACATAGCTGTCACCAGTAGGAGCCTTGATTTTGAAATCCCCGAAGGATTAATAACTGAAAATCGAAGGTTTTTTGTCTTTACAACTCATGATATGGAAAACTCAGAAAAAGCCGAGAGCTTGCGAAATACAGGCGCAATTGTCGTTGGTTGTGGAGAGAAGGGTGTAGATGGCAAAAGTATGATTAAACGCTTAGGAGAAGAGGGCTACGAAATAGTTAAGATGACAACGGGGCCTTCGGTATTACAAATATTAATCGACGGGAATGTTTTAGACAGGCTCTATGTCACGGAGGTGCAAACCGAAATACAGGCCGACTCGGAAAATCTCGTAACCATTCCTGCAAGCACAAACACAGTCCCTGACGGCTTCACGATTACTCAATCCTACCTACAAGAAGGTGTGATAACAGACGCGGGGACAGTGGTTAACCAGTTATTCAAAGTCTACGAACACAAAGACCTTGCCGCAGCTTTATCATGAATAAAAAACTCCCCGCCAAAAAACTTCGCATTACCGAACCGACCGAAGAAGATCTGAAAAAAATCAAGCGGAACCCTATTTATTTCATCTTGGACGAAGTTTTGGACACCTACAACATCGGTTCCATGTTTCGCTTGGCAGACGCCGTTGCTGCAGAAAAGGTTTATCTGTGTGGTGATATGGAATACCCCCCATCAATCAAGATTCATAGGGCGGCTATCGGTACTCAAAACTGGGTACCGTGGGAGAAAAGAGATACCGCACTTGAGGTGGTAAAAGAACTTAAAAAAGAAAGTGTACAAGTTGCTGCTGTGGAACAAGACGATACTTCCATCCCCTACACAAATTTCAAACCAAAGTTTCCAACAGCACTTGTTTTAGGACACGAAACAAAGGGTGTCAGTAAGGGAGTTTTGAGAGAGGTGGACGCTGTTCTTGAAATTCCTCTTCTGGGAATAAACAAGTCGTTCAATGTTTGGGGTTCGGCCTCCGTTGTTGCCTTCAAGATGCTGGAGTATCTAAAATAGAAGAGTGAGAGACTTCCTTAAAAACTTCGCTTCCTTATTAATAGCAGCGGCCCTTCTCCTGGGAATACTATTTCTGCCACCAGACACTTTTGAAAGAGTAAACAAGATTCTTGCATTTCTTACGAAAGGGCATGAGACAGCACCTGCTTTTGGAAACTATCTTATTCAAAAAGTGATAAGCGGAACGGTTATTCTTTTTATAACGGCATTTCTTTCAGTAGCTGCCCATAGGGCCGTGAAGGGTCATCTTGAGGAAAAGAGGTCTTAACTAGCGAGCGCCTCTTCGATAGTAAGTTTGAGGGTATCAAAAGGAACTGCTCCGGGAACCACCCAAACTTCTCCATTTGAATTCATAATAAAGTTACCCGGAGTACCTGTGACTCCTGCCTCCAGGCCGCTATCATAATCTGCATCAACCTCGGAAGCGAATCTTTCTGCTTCATAGCACTCCGTAAATGCCGCCTCACTTACACCTGCAACAACTGCTGCGTCAGTCAAGCCTGCATCCCCCAAAACTGTGGGGCTCTGGTTCTCGAAAACATAGTCAATAAATGCCCAAAAAGCATCCTCTCCACCTAAATCAGCAACACATTCTGCCGCGTTTGCAGAAGGCACGGCCCTGGGGTGGAAATTAAGTGGGAAGTGTCTATAAACCCAAGCTATCTGGTCACCATATTCTTCAAGCGCCTGGACGGCCGTTGGATGAAAACTCGCACAGAAGGGGCATTCAAGGTCTGAGTACTCAATGAGTACAATCTCAGCATCCCTATTCCCTCTTACAAAGTCTCCCTCTTGTATTCCCTGCACATTGGCCGCCTGCTCTTCTGACAGTTTTCCATCTAGTGTCTCTGGTGCAACTGCCCCATTCCCGACAGGGTTTGTCGTCCGACCACTTTCCATCATTGAAACTTTCTGCCAAAGCATGCCAACAGCAAAAGCCAAAATAATTGTTAAAACAAGGAGAACCGGAGTAAGTCTCTCGAGTGTACTTGAAGTATCTTTCTTTTTTGCAGCCACGGTACTATTCTGCCCTTCTTACTCCTTTTAGTCAAGCGTTTCTTTCCTTTTCTTTGTCTATAAACTTTAGAGTGTCCATTGCCGCCATACAACCGAAGCCGGCGGCGGTAACTGCTTGCATATAATGATGGTCGTGTACATCCCCTGCCACAAAAATTCCCTCCACGCTTGTCGCAGTCGAAAAATTATCTTTCTGGTGCTTCACTACATAACCTTTCTTGTCCAATTCAACCTTGCCTTTAAAAAGATCTGTCGCGGGAAGGTGGCCAATTGCAACAAAAGCGCCGTCAATATCCATCTCGCTTTCGTTATTTTCTTTGTTGTTTACAAGCTTGACCTTCTCCAGCTTCGCTTCACCCACAAATTCCTTTACCTCACTATTCCAAACTATATCAATTTTCCCTTCTTTTTCTTGAGTAAAAACCCTCTCTTGCATGGCCGCGGAGGCGCTAAACTCTTCCCTTCTGTGAATTATTGTTACCGAACTAGCATATTTGGTTAGCACCAAAGCCTCCTCCATTGCAGAATCTCCCCCACCAACAACAATAACTTTTTTGTCTTTGAAAAACGGGGCGTCGCATGGGGCGCACGAACTAACTCCCCTACCTCTTAGTTTGTCCTCACCAGGAACACCAAGCCATTTTGTTTCTGAGCCGGTTGCAATTATTACGGTTTTTGCCAAATACTCTTTTTTGTCTGCGGTTAATTTAAAAGGTCTTTGGCTAAAATCCACAGATGAAACATTTTTGGCGACAAACTCACCACCAAACTTCGTGGCATGACTTTTAAATTTCTCCATCATTTCGGGGCCTTGCATTCCGGGAAGTCCCAAATAGTTATCGACTTCAGTTGTGAGCATCAGCTGGCCACCCCAATTGTCTCCTCCAAGTATCACTGTAGAAGCTGCTCCGCGGGTGGTGTAAATGGCTGCTGAAAAACCTGCGGGGCCTGAACCAATAATTGCAACATCCCAAGGCTGGTCTTCTTTTGGCTTATCCGCGAAAACCTCTGAAGCTTCTGGTTTGGCTGGTTGATTAGTTTGTGAATCGCTATTCATTTAAAGTAACCGAAGCAGGCAAAAATACCTGCTTGGTTAGTTAAGGTTATATTAAACCTCAAAAAAGATAGTCGCAAGCTTAAAGTTAGGCTCCAGGTGCTTGACCACCTTGATTAGTATCCCCCCCAGTTCCTTCGTTGGAAGCTTCGGGAGTTTGAGTCGCAGGAGCAGGATTGGTTTGTTCCTGGCCCATGTCAACTGTGGGTGTCCCTGACGAAACTTGCGCGTCTCCTCCTGCTGCCTGATCAGTTCCTGCTGCGGGTTGCGCAGGTGTGTCTGCAGTTGGCTGTGGTGTAACAGCTGCAGGTGTTGTGGGAGCAGGTGTCTCTTGTGGTGTTGTATCTACACTAGGTGCGGCACCACCCGTTTGACTAGCTCCTGTGTCTGGCGTAACTGCCGCCGGGGCTGGGTTCTGTGCGTCACCTTGTTGTCCCGCGTTTGCGGGGTTGTTGTTTGTATTGTCGTCCACTAACTAATCACCCCCTTTGTTTAAAGTCCTTTTTTCATTAATTCTTCAAATGCATCTTTTCCTGCAAAACCTACCTGCCTACCAATTTCTTCTCCGCCCTTGAATAGTACCGTTGTGGGAATGGACATAATTCCATACTTTTGTGTACTTTCCCCATTTTCATCGACATTAACCTTCATGACATGAACTTTCCCTTCGTACTCGTTGGAGAGCTCTTCCAAAACCGGTTCTGCCATTTTGCAGGGGCCACACCACTCCGCCCAGAAGTCAACCAACGCTTGTGTGTCACTTTTGAGGACCTTCTCTTCAAAATCTTTGTCTGTAATATCAACCGTAGCCATGTGTGCA